>DOJM01000339.1:449-3156 GCA_003529225.1 Paenibacillus sp. | reverse complement strand
CAAAATCATGAAGGGCTAACCTCTTTCACTTGGATATTAAAATAGTGATAGTACAAGCCCGATACCTGTACCGATCGCAAATGCAGTTAGAAAGGCATCGGCTCCTTTGGATATGCCTGAAACTAGATGGCCGGCCATCAGATCACGAACGGCGTTAGTAATGAGTAGTCCGGGTACTAGAGGCATAACGGAGCCGATAATGATTTTGTCCATCTCTTGACCTATCCCCAGCTTTACAGAACAGAAGGCTAGAAGTCCAATCAGGAAGGAAGCAGAAAACTCTGCAAAGAATTTAGTCTGCACTAAACGATGCAGATAGATGACCGCAGCGAAGCCTAATCCGGAAATCGGCAAGGCGGGGAGAGCATCCCACAAACTACCTTTAAACATAACGGTGAAGCAAGCACCAGTAAGGGCGGCTGCTAAGATCTGCAACCATACGGGATAGACAGGTGAGGCTTCATCGACTTCTCCTAATTTTGCGCGAGCTTCCTCAGCTGTAATCTGACGTTCGCTTAGACGCCGAGAAATGTNNCAATTCTGTATAACTTAACAGGTTCTATTCTATTTGTGGTGAACATAATAACGGTTGGCGTCACATAGCTATGCGCTCCCGGGAACCCGAGAGATCCAGCCATTCGTGTCATCGTATCTTCAACTCTGGATGTTTCCGCACCATTTTGCAGCATGATCTTGCCAGCAAGAAGACAGAGATCAACGATTTCATAATACGTAGTGTTAGTGTTGCTCGTGCTATCCAACTTCTCCGGTCCTCCTCTGGAATGTGGTTATCTATGTTTACATATTTCGATTGTCGCTTCATCTACGTGAAAATAACAACCCCAATATAGCATTATAAACGATATGATGTGTATTTTAATATAGTTTTTATTTATAGTGCCCGCCGATCGGAATATCCAATGCCGATTCGCGGACGGACACCTGTGTTTCTACGAATTAGATCCTGAATGGCGGTAGCGATCTCCCTTGGACTGCCAAATAAGCTTAGGCTACCGCTGACATCAATAAACTGCTCATCGATAGAATAGGGCTCTACCTGGTCACTAAACTTGCGTAGAATATCTGTGATTTGAGAGGAGACATCGATATATTGCTGATATGTGGTCTGACCACGATGACTTCAGGGCATTTTGCCAGCGCTTCCTTCAACGTCTCGGCGGTAGTAATGCCATAAGATTTGGCTATAGGGCAGGCAGCCAGCACAATACCGCTCCGTCTAGCTGGGTCTCCAGCAACGATCAGCGGCTTATTGCTGTACTGAGGATCGGGGGGCTTTTCCAAGGAGACATAGAAGCTTTGGCAATCAGTTAGCATAATGACACGCTCTTTATTCATAGGTTCACACGCTCCAGATGAGGTAGAGATACCTTATATTTTTCTCCTTGATCGTGTGTATTCATATTTTTTTCCATTTATTTTGAGTTTCAAGGGTGCACAGACCCGTAGCCACACCCCCAGAGATAATCGTGAAGATGGAGTGGAGGAAGGTTTCCTTGGAAATCAGGAGTCCCCCCGCACCGATAATCATAAAGTCGGTCAAAAAAATGATGAATCCAAGGTTCAGCGGGACATACCTTTTAATAAATTGAGCGAGCAGATCGGTGCCGCCCGTACTTGCTTTAAACCGCAGCATAATCCCAAGTCCCGTTCCCATCAAAAAACCGCCAATAATGGCGCTGGAAATGGAACCAAACTCAAAATAATATAGAAAGTGATATTGAAGAGGACCGAGAAGCTCGATCAGAAATGATGAGATCAATAGGCCGAGTACACTGTTGTAAAAGATATCACGTTCCTTTAACCAAGCAAGCAGAAAGATAGGGAAGCTGCAGAGAATTATAGCTACGCCAATTTTAGCGCCGGATAAATAATTAATAATGAGGGCTATCCCTATTATTCCCCCATCCAGGATTTTATATGGTACGAGAAAAAAATTAGTTCCCGCAGCAACGAGTAAGCTTCCTAAAAGAATGATAAGGTATCTTAATGGCCGCATATTTAACATCTCCACATTAAAGGCATGTCTATAAATATGCTTGTCACTTCCAAAAAATTGCAGGTAAACAAAAAAAACCGATTATGAATCAGGGTTAAAAATTCTTATATTACATAGCGTGTGAGGGATAGGGTCTCTAACGCTCAATAGACACAGTCTCGATGAAGATTAACCCTGCAGTAGATGCGAAGTTTGGGATTGCTTTGCGGATTCCATTGTGTAGTCAAGGAATGGAGATCAGAGTAAATGGTGAAGCGCTGAATAATGCTGAGAACATCGAGCAGGGATACCTCGATATTCGGAGAACGTGGAAAGCAGGAGACATAATCAAAGTGAATGACCCAATGGAGGCACATCGCATTTACGCTCATCCCAATTTGCGTGCAGATGCTCAAAAATAACGATTCAACGCGGACCGCTTGTATATTGCCTTGAAAGTATCGATAATGGTGAGCCTTTAAGCTCTATTTCTTTAAAAGAAGACGGTGAACTCACGGCGGCTTTTGATGAGACTTTGCTTGGTGGAGCTGTTGTTATCGAGGCAGATGGACTGCGTGTAGATCAAGAGAGCTGGAGTGGTGGACTTTACAGCAGAGAGAAAGTACCCTTTCAATCCGTTATGGTCAAGGCTGTTCCATATTACTTGTGGGGCAATCGTGGCAGCGGTGAAATGAAGGTATGGATTCCGGA
>DOJM01000339.1:0-418 GCA_003529225.1 Paenibacillus sp. | reverse complement strand
CGATCGGGGCAGTTGTATTTTACAGCTTGTTCCAAGGCCATACCATCCACGCCGTTCACCAAAACAGTGAAAACCTGCAAATGTGCAGTTTTTTTTGCCATATCAAGTGTTTGAGCAACTGAGATTCCCTTATTCGTGGGCAATAACTTCTTATAGGAGAACCCCTTTGCTGTTAGCGCAGAAACAACTTTAAGGTTTTGGATAGCTGGGATTTACGCTTTATTGTATGCTATATTTGATCGGGACAAGGTAGCTGATTATTTTACAAAAAATATTGGAGGCATCACAATGAGCAAACGTTATCGAATTACACGAGCTATGCAAAATGATGGAGGTTCAACACAAACCATATCTTTAGAAGAGTGCAAGCAGTATTTCGCATCCAAACCTGATTTCACCTATACATCAGTTTATACAG
>DOJM01000340.1:19955-21653 GCA_003529225.1 Paenibacillus sp. | reverse complement strand
CTCTCTTCACTATTCACTATAAATGAGAGCGATCTCATTGAGTATGGAGAAATACAATTCATATATGGATATTTGTTGCATTTAAGTGGTCCGCCCTATAATCTAGATGTAATTCAAATCACGTATAGGAGGTCAGAAGCAAATGGCTTCAGAGCATTATCATTTCACAGCAGGGTTTAATCTTGCTCCAGATGAAATCGACCTAACTGTATTGTTCAGCGGAGAAGGTAAACCGGTCCCGGGACATAAGATGGGGCCCTCTGTTCACGATTACTACCTTATACATACCGTAATGGATGGAAAGGGTGTGTTTCAGAGTGGAAGTAACTCTCATATATGTGGTACAGGAGATACCTTTGTTATTTTCCCAGGGGTATTATTCAGCTATCAGGCAGACATGGAACAGCCTTGGACTTATGTATGGGTGGCCTTGCAAGGGGAAGCCGTTCAACAGCTATTTAAAGAAGTGGGGATTACACCGGACAAGCCGTTAATACACTTAGATAACCTTATAGAGATACATAACTTGTATGAGCATATTNNCTGGGTGGATGCGCCTTCTGGTGCACAAATTCGGTCTTGCGAACATAAGTTCGCTAACTCCTAAATCCGCACAATTCCCGGATGTTATCGACCGCCAGATCAATCAAGCGATCCGCTGGATCTCTCTCCAATTTCATCAACAGATCAGTATCGACCACATGGCATCCTCTCTTGGTTATCATAGGGCACACCTCTCTAAGGCCTTTAAGCAAAAGATCGGAATGTCACCCAAGCAATATTTGTTAAAGGTTCGCATGGATAAGNNTGGAGGAACGCTCACCATCGACCAGGTATCTTCTTCGGTCGGTTTCAATGACGCGTTGTATTTCTCCAAACAGTTCCGTAAGTGGAGCGGTATGTCCCCCAGTGAATATCGAAGCCATCTTCGATCTGGTACATGATTGCTTATGGGTCATTTCATGACTTTTGATAAAATCGAGGTGACAAACGCTGTCTTTCCTTCACAGTAAGCATCCATATCGTAGCGGTGCTGTTCCGCCAGACGCTGTTTGACTTCTGCATATGCTTGGCGCGCTACCGTATTTGAACGGAGATAGTCTCTAAAAGCGATATGCTCCAAATAACCTTTTCCATCCTTAGGGCATACATACAGATGATATTTCATAAATTCGTCCGCATGACGTCTTTTGAAGGCTTCTCTGCCTTCGATTCCCAAGTTTCCTTGATGTTCATAGCCATGCTGTTGTAACCGTTCTATGATTTGTGGGAGTACATCGTAGCTATCCATTACAAGATCAAGATCTATGATGGGTTTAGCNNTCCCCACATGCTCTATCGTAATAATGAGGTCGCCAACATAAGATAACAACTGTTCTCTTATTCTATCAAATTCTACCTTCCACTCTGGATCATACGGGATAACTTCTACGATTTTCGTCTTCTGAGCGATGCTCATGCACCTCCTGCGTTTAATGCCTTCTTCTCAATTACTCTATATACTATCCATATGCATATAGCGGCCACAATTAGCATTCCACCCATCAAGCAAACGCCACTCCAGCCCCAATGCTGCCATGCAAAGCTTCCTAGTGTTGATCCAATAGCTCCACCTGTAAAAGTGCTGACCATAAACACAGTATTTATTCGGCTGCGCGCCGCCGGCTCAAGTGCATAGATCCGTGTTTGGTTACTAAC
>DOJM01000340.1:19053-19942 GCA_003529225.1 Paenibacillus sp. | reverse complement strand
AGAATAATAACACCGGCAATCAGGCTCCAAATTGTAAATCCAGCTAAACCGAAGAATCCATAAGCAATCAATGTCAGCAACAGTAGTATACCTACTATCTTTTTCGGTGCGATTCTGTCAGCTAACCTCCCGATAAATGGAGCACCCGCAGCACCTGCTACACCGATCAACCCAAACAAGCCTGTGATAGAGCTACTATAGTGGTAAGGTTCACCTTCTAGAAAGAAAGCCAGTGAAGTCCAGAAGACGCTGAAGCCACCAAACATACAAGCACCAATCAGTGATGCTTCACGAAGCGTCGAATATTTGCGAATCAAATTCCCCATTGATTTCAGTAGATCCGTATAGGATGAATTATTTTCTGGTTTCGTCTTTGGAATTAGTTGGTATAAGATAAGGGATAACAATAGCATTATAACTGCGGCAATCCAGTACATGGCTCTCCAGCCGAACATATCTCCTATAATTCCGGATATCGTTCTTGCCAGCAAAATACCAAAAAATAGCCCGCTCATTACGGTTCCAATAACCTTACCTCTTTCTTCTGGCAAAGCGAGCTCCGCCGAGAGAGGAATGATGACCTGCGGCACCACCGTAGTTATGCCAATAGCAAAACTGGCGATATACATCCAAATAAGGTTCTGAGCTGTAGCGAAACCAACAAGTGATAGTGATACAGCAATAAGAAGTCCGGATATTAGTGTTCTTCGTTCACGAATGTCGCCTAACGGAACAAAGAATAACATCCCAAGCGCATAACCGATCTGAGTAAGCATCGATACATATCCTACTGCGTTAGAGGATGCATGGAATGTTCGTCCTATATCGGCCAAAAGGGGCTGATTGTAATACATATTTGCGACGCTTAATCCTGATGCAATGGCTAAAA
>DOJM01000340.1:7293-19048 GCA_003529225.1 Paenibacillus sp. | reverse complement strand
GAACTGCAGCGGGTGTGATAGATTGTGTCATGAAATTCTGTGCCTCCGATTACGTATGCTGCATCAAACAGCAAGCTTTATTTTCCTAATACATTATAGCAGTCACTGTCAAGCTAACGTATTTCTGCGATATAATAATTATCCTAAATATAATGATCTGCAAAAGTGTAATTTATATTGAAATATATTGAGTGGGGAGTAAATAACATGCACCAGAATGACCGAATTATGACCTTATTGCGCAAGGAACCTTTGAAGAATGTCAGTTTATTAAAAATGCTAACCTCATTCCATGAAGTCATGGAGTCTCATCTTGTGGAGCAAGGAAATCAATGGGGTGTTTTATTGCTTCTTCCTGCTTCAGCCTACGCATATGATCATAGAGTCTATCCTCAAGCGGATTACATCGTATTTATGGATTACAGCAGCCCAGATGTATTTCCGGCTCTGTTTCAATTGCTGCCTCCGCAAGCAAAATTTGTTTTTAAACTGCAAGACGTGAACTACAAAGAGGCATTTTCATCACAATTTTCAATGGTGAAAGTCCGGGGTTTCTACTCATACAGTACAGCTGAGGGACAAATCTTTCCGAAGGACGAAGAAGTTGTTATCAGTCACGTGGTTGACGACAGATTAATTTCGCTGTGGGCCGCTAATCATTACACGAAAGACGAAATAGAAGACTATTTTCAAAATAGTGCTTTTTCCGTGTCAATTTTCCATGGCGACAGTCCAGTCAGTACCTGCTTAGCGTTCCGTAATGAAGAAACCATCTGGGAAATCGGCGCTGTACATACTTTAGAATCCTCTCAAAGAAACGGGTATGCGAAAAAAGTGGTCCAAACAGCCATACAAGAAACGTTAGAACGAGGGTTTATCCCACGCTATCATGTGCTTGAAACAAATCAAGCTTCCATCAGACTAGCTGAATCTATTGGACTCGTTCCTTGTGTACNNTAAGAGGTGATTTGAATGAGTTATGGGCCTAACGAGAATCAAAACTATTATCCTCCCCCGCCCCCACCAACACCGATGAATGGCAAGTCAATTGCTGGTTTAGTCTTAGGAGTGCTTTCCATAATTGTTCCTTATATTGGATTTTTGTTAGGGATTGTAGCGGTTATTCTGTCTGCCCTATCCCTTAAAGAAATACGGATTCGGTATGAGCAAGGAAGAGGCTTAGCTATTGCGGGTCTGGTATGCGGGATTGTCAGCACTCTACTTTACGCCATATTAATTTTATTTTTCGTTATTTTTATATACGCAGCAGCAAGTCCACCATACTGGCTGCAGAGATCCTTTTTCCTTTCCTATGAACAAAATTCAGTAGGTTCCGTTGTTAAGCTGCTGACGATACTCCGTCGGAGTTACGAGGAACCGCTTGCGGAACATCTGTGTAAAATGTCGCATGTCCTGATATCCAATACGTTCGGCGATTTCTGACACTTTAAGCTTCGAGTTCACTAGCAGCAGCTTCGCTTGCTCCAATCGTAAGGATGTCACGTATTCTTTATAACCTTGACCCGTCTTTTGTTTAAATAATTGACTGAAGTAGACCGGATTCAGAAATACAACGGAAGCAATCTTTTCCAAAGTAAGGTCTTCGAAATAGTGTTCTTTTACATATTGCAATGCGATGTCGATGGCTTTTTCGCCACTACCTTTCGCCGGCGTTAAATCCAACACTTGCGAATTCACTGCCTCTCTTAAGCTCGTTACGATCTGAGGTACAGTATTTATATCGNNGGGTGTTTTTAAATATTGCTTCAAATAGGTCCGCCCATCTTCAAGAAAAGATTCTAATCGTACTTCTTCTCTTAAGGTGATTAATCCCAGCAGACTCTGGCGGTCATAGCTGACCACAAACCCGCTCCCGTCCCGCTCTATCAGCTCAGTTAACACATTCTCTACAATAAAATGTTCTATCCGAATGTTTTTATCACCCGCATCCATTTGCAGCAAAATCAAATAGAAACATTGATGATCTTCTATTAATTGGCTGATGTCTAAATTGCCGAGATTAAAACCAGAAGCAAGCCTCTGAAATACACCTTCTCTTAAATATTTCAGACTTGACCTTAATCGGTCTTCATCTTTAATAAGTTTATGATCCTGCTCTATTTCTAGTGATAAGTTACTAATAATCTCAAGTAACTTGCTTTTGCCGATCGGCTTAAGTAGATAATCTCTCGCTCCAAGACGAACTGCCTCCTGCGCATAGGCAAACTCACTGTGTGCAGAGATGACCACCCATTTGGCATAAGGATACCGCCGCTTAGAAATTCTCATGAACTCTAGGCCATTCATACCGGGCATAAGAATATCTGTTAAGACGATATGGATGGACTGTTCCTCCATAATCTTGACAGCTTCTTCTGTCGACGCAGCAACATGTACACAATAATCTGGATAGATACTTCTTATAGTACGCTTAATCCCTTCTCGGATCACCCGTTCATCATCAGCTATGAGAATGTTCACGACTATGCTCTCCTTCCTGCGGAATCGGCAGCATGATAGAAACCTCGGTTCCTTCTACAGGTAAGCTTCGAATCACAAGACCATAGGATTCTCCGAACATATGCTGGAGTCGCCGATGCAGATTTTGAAGACCGATCCCCATTTTTCCATTTTCTTTCGTTGTAGGTCGATCCAAAGATTCCACCAGCGCATTCAGCTTCTCTGCATCCATACCTTTGCCATTATCTTGAACGATGATGTTCAGAACTCCCGTTTCTTCAAGTATACTCACCTTAAGAATACCTTGACGATCAAGCGATTCCAATCCATGTTTCACAGCATTTTCAATGACCGGTTGTACAGTCATCTTGGGAAGGCGAACTTCAAGCCATCGTTCATCTATATTTATCTCAATCCGCAGACGACCTTCCAGCCGGATAGAAATAATATTTAGATAGTGCCCGATTTGTTCCAGTTCTTCCCGTAGCGTGACTTCTACGTCAACTTCCCAATGACTGCTGTACCGGAACATCGAAGATAGCGAGAGAACAAGTTCACCCAGTTGCTCATTCCCTTCCTCATCCAGCATCCAATAAATCATATCCAGAGTATTGTATAGAAAATGTGGGTTCACTTGAGATTGCAAGGCATGAAGCTCAGCATTCTTCTCACTGACGGAAGAAAGTTTTACCCGCTCGATTAGTTCTTCGATTCGGCGAACCATCCGATTAAACGAAGCAACAAGAATATTAATCTCTTGATAAGAAGAAACATTCACCATTCCACGAAAATTACCGATCTCCACCTGCTTCATCTCTCGAATCACCTTTTTAAGCGGCAAAGAAATCGTTCGTGAAACAATAGAAGCTATCAAAGTAGAGACGAGAACAAGAATCGAAAATACAATGAACAGATAACGTTTCATCTCTACCAACTCTACATTCAGGTCGCGATTAGGTGTGATACTAAGCACCCACCAACCTGAGAAGGACAGTTTAGAAGCGACAAGCAGACGATTGGCTGTCTGTTCGACCACAACATTCTGGGAGTTCTGCAAAGACGGGAGCTGGGTTAAATCAGGTTCCTGATCTTCGGCAGAGGATACGAATCGTCCATCCTGCGACATTAAATACACCTGGCTATGCTCACCCAGCTTCACATTATCCAGCGCATCCAGAACAGGCTTCGGATTCATCTCGTACAGAACAATGCCAATCGGTTTGTGTTCATTGAGATCGTAAATCTGACGGCCGAAGGCAAACACAGGACTATCCTCCACTTGATCGATAAGAGAATGTTCATAGACGCCGAGCCAGACCATTTTACCGGAGGAAGCTTGCAGCTGATGGTACCAATCTTCCTTCATATATTCGGGATCAACCACATTCATATAGTTTCCGTAATTATAGATCTTACCTTTATCTGTAATGACATGAATACCTACGAGATCATCCCGAGAATAAAATATAGCTCCTAAAATATTGGTAATCGTCTGTTCATTGATGTAAGCTACCGCGGGCTCAGTGCTTGTCTCATTAATCAAACGTATCAATTCAAAGTTATTGTTGAGTGATTTAGAGAGACTATCATACCCTTTGTACAGTAAGCTAAATAGATCCGCCGTCTGAGCGACATTCTTCTGCGATAAATCACTTATTTTCTCATGAAACTGTACAGTTGTGCGGTTGTAATAGAGCAAACTCACAATTAATAGAATGCTAGACATACAAAAAAGAAACAGCAAAAACAATCGATGGTGGATGGAATGAAAGCTGTTTCTCAAAAAGGCTTCCCTCCTCAAACTCATCTGTCCTGCTGCTTCTTCATTATAATTCCATTATTGTAATTTGCAATATCGATTTATCCTTTTACTGCTCCCGCCACCATTCCTTTTGTAATCTGATTGGATAAGAAGAAATAGATTAAAATGACGGGTAACGCACCCATCACTAGAAATGCGCCGATATTCCCATAGTTTACAGAATACTGACTAACGAATGTGTACACGCCAAAGGGCAAAGTCTTCAATTTCTCTGAAGAAATGAAGGTGGCCGCTAAGATATACTCATTCCAGATGTTGATGAACGTCNNCGCCCCATCAATAAAGGCTGATTCTTCGATTTCATGCGGAATGCTCTTCATAAACCCACTTAATATGAACACCGCTATAGGGGTTGAAAAAGCAACATAAGGCAATATGAGCGATAAATGTGTATTCAGAATATGCATATTTTTGAAAATGATCATCAGCGGGAGCAAAGTGGCCTGCATGGGGATCATCATCCCCATTAAGAAGATCGTCATGACCAAGTTGCCGTAACGCCAACGGAACCGTGAGATCGCGTAAGCTACCATCGAACTAAGCAGGATGACGAAGATCATCGTTACACCGGTAACCACTACACTGTTAGATAAATACTTTAGATAGCTACCGGACTTATAAGCCTCGCTATAGTTATGCCACTGAAATACTTTAGGAAATGAGAAAAAACTTCCTCCCAAAATCTCTTCATTGGTCTTCAAGGAATAGAGCATTAGCCATAGAAGAGGATATAGCTGGGTAACGACAGGAATCGCAAAGAGAAGATACACGAATCCTTTCTTGACTTTCCGCATGATCGCGCACTCCTTTGCTAACTGAATTTTTTCTCAAGCTTATTAAAGATAGTATTAATGCTAGCAGTAAACACAAGGCACAGTATGACCAAGAACGAAGCGATAGCACTACCATATCCATATTTAAAGGATAAGAAAGAACTGTTGTACATATGTGTGGAAATAACATCTGTAGCATGAGCGGGTCCACCGGCTGTCATAACCATGACGAGATCAAAAGCCTGCAAAGACCCTATAAAGGCGAGTACGATAGATATTTTAAAGATTGGAATAATCAGCGGAAAAGTAATATATCGATCGGCTTTGAATCCGTCAGCCCCATCAATCTTTGCCGCTTCATACAGCTCATCCGGGATATTCTGAACCCCGGTATATTGAATCAGCAAATGGTAGCCGAAATATTGCCAAAGAGATACTGCATAAAGCGCGAACATCGCAATTTTAGGTTCTGTGATCCAATTGTGAGTCCAGCTATCCAGCCCAAGAGAGATCAGGACGCCATTCAACATCCCGCCCATAGAGACAGGATCATAGATCGTTTTCCAGAGCTGCCCAATGATAACCACCGACAAAATAACCGGCGTAAAGTAAATAGAAACTAAAGTGTTTCCTTTTCTCACGTACCGATTTAGAAGGATAGCCATCAACAAACAAAATGGAATTTCCACCATGGAAGCCACAGCATAGAGTAACGTTCTCTTTACGGATGGCCAAAATACTGGATCATGAAAAAACATCTCTTTGAAATTAGCAAGTCCAGCAAATGTTTTCGTAGTCGTAATTCCGTCCCATTGTAGCAATCCTGTATAAAAGGATACTAGGATAGGAGCAAACACCAAGCACACATACAAAAGCAGGCAAGGTAACACGAAGACGGCGATTGTGCGCGCTGGAACCTTTAGTACCTTCATTATTTCCGCCCCCTAGAATGTAAACACGATGCAAAGAAGCGTTTAAGCACCCTCGCATCGCGTTTTCGAAACCTTCTTATTTATTAGCTTCAAATGCGGTTTGATGTTCTTTAGCTACTTGAGTGGAATCCACCTTTTGAACAAAAAGATTTTGGATGCTGCTTAGATGGACTTGTGCCGTTGCTGGGTTCATGGTGTTGTCAAAGGCCAAGTCGCCACCTTTAACCTGATTGAACAATCCTGAAATGTTGATCGCCAGATCAGAATATCCTGCGCCTTTCAGGTCCCCATCCACTTTTTGACCAATTCCTACAGCATTTTTAAGTTCAAATTGTTTTTTAGGAAGATTCAGTGTGAAGAAATTCAAGAAATCTTTCGTTTCTTGTAAATGCTCACTGTTCGCAGAAATCGCAAAGGCGCTACCTGGTGCGAGCATGAATTCATTTGGATCCCCTTTACCATTAACGCTTGGGAATTGGAAGGCCCCTGCTTTACCAGCGACTGAGGAAGCGTCAATTGCACCTGTTTCCCATGAACCGATAACCCACATAGCAGCTTTACCGGACTTGAAGATATTACCACCTGCATTAGCATCGATGGAAGTTGCTCCATCTGGGAATGCACCTGCTTGCACGAGGTCTTGGAAACGATCTACAGCTTCTACGAACGCAGGATCTTCAAATGTTTTTTTGCCATCAAGTACATCTTGAAGGAAACCAGGTCCTCCATTAGTGCGAAGCAGGATATTCATGAACAAGAATGAACCCGTCCAGGAATCTTTTTCACCGATCGCGATTGGTGTAATGCCTTTTGCTTTCAAGGTTTTTACATCTTGGAGTAATTCATCGAATGTTTTAGGAGTGTCTGCGATGCCCGCTTGCTCGAAGAGTTCTTTATTATAGTAGACTACCTCGATGTTATTACCATCAGGCAGCGCATAAACATTACCATCGAAGCTGTAGTAATCAAGAAGACCGGATTGATAAGTGTTTTTCAGTCCATTTTGATCCAGCATGTCGTTCAGAGGAGCAAACAGCTTAGCATCAACGAAAGGTTTCATTTGTGCAGCCGGGTTAACAATCGTAATATCAGGAATTTCTTTGGAAGCGGCTTGTGTTTTCAATTTGACCTTTTGCTGGTCCGTATTTAAAGTATCCAGTTCGATGTGAATGTTAGGGTTTTCTTTTTCATATTGGTCAACTAATTCATGAAGCATCTTATAAGAAGGTGTTGCTGGATCCGGGTAAATATTTTGAAAAGTAATTGTAACCTTCTTACCGCTCTCGGTTTTTGTAGTTCCGGCATCTGGAGCATTCGTAGCTGTATTCCCTTTCGACTCTGTAGCGCCTTTACTCTCGTTGTTGTTTGAATTTCCACACGTNNTGCTGATAACGCAATTGTTGAAGTTGCCTTCATTTTTTTGCTGACCATTGTTTGACGCCCCCTATTTTCGTTATATTCTAATTATTGTACTGTTAAGCGCTTTCAACAAGGTGTTAAATTTAAGATAGTTGGTTTGTTTTTTCTAGAAAAATACAATATATGTCCGAACATAACGAAACACCCGCTAATTCGGGCGCTTCGATTAAAAATATTTTCGATATTCTGTCTGTTGCAAGCTTCGTTCTATAGCCAATGTTTTCTGCCTGGAAATTTGTTCAATCAGATGTTGAACCAAAATCGGTAATCTTAAGCTTTAAATCAAAGGTCACTGGAATCCGAGTAAATTCCTCGTCCCAATGGTCCTTAATCTGTTTCCAGACATGCGGCTTTTCAATGCTGTACCAATCTCCGAATCCTGCTACTTCCACCTTGTAGGTGGACTGCATTTTGTGGATAAGACCATTGATATGTTGGGTTAATTTCTCTTCAAATATCTTCTCTAGTTCTTCGAAATAATCAACATCCGAGGAATGCGCATCAACATCCCAATTCTCTATTAGTCGTCCAGTCGACTCAATTGCAACATGAAATGATATCTTCTTATCATCGGTCTCTTTCAGCGTAATCTTGCTCTTAACGGATTTAATCTCATAAGTAATCGAGTCGTTCGACTGATCATATGCTTTAATGCTCCCGCCTCTCACATCCCCCTTGATCAAGGCAATACTCTCCACATCATTTTGGTCGAGATTGCCGATCCACTGTCCTGTATCTCCCTTGATAACACCGGCTCCGGAAAATTTGACCTCACCTTGTGCCTCCACAACATTCTGCAACACAAAGCTTTGCTTGGAGTACATCAGCGCATCTAGATTCGATAACGTTATGCCCTTCATAACTTTACTGGTTCTGAAGTTGTTACGGACCATCTCCACCAGTCGAAAGGAAGGAATCTCCTCCTCGGTCGTAACAAGCGTATCGGACGCACGCCCTTGGCTAAGAAATATGAGACAGCTGGGACGGATTTCGTTATCTCGCAGTACAAAATCCATCAACTGTCTGATCTTCTCCTGTTGCACTAGATCCTCTGATATGACTATAACCTTAAGGTGATTGCCTATAATCGGACGGTTCTTGCGAATGGAGAACTGACGGAATATTTCAAGCAGAGAATCCCCTGTTTCTGAAATATTGTTAAAATGGGTTTTGATTTTTTCGCCTTCTTTACCCGAGTTTCCGATTGTTCTTTCAGGCACAATTTGTACGGTTGCCGTAACTTTATTATGCTTTTGGTAGCTCCCTCCATGTTCCTCAAATTCCCGCTCGAGCGTTCTAGGTTCCCCCTTGTCAAGCGCCAATCCCGTAATAACACTCAGGTCTTCAATCTCTTTGCTGCTCCAACAACCAGGCTGTGTAAGCAGAATCATGAATATTAATAGGAAGTGTATAATCCTTTGTCTAAACATTCTGCTTGAGTCCNNCAGTGGCAACAATATAAAAATCAGCACACCTACATAGCCGATTGAATCACCAAGTTTGAAGACATCATTAATGCGTTGAGGGATCATAGTACAGATGAAGATTACTGGCATTAAGGCGAACATCACCGGATGGATCTTCAGTTTGAACACTTGAGAGATTCCAAGTGACGCATTAAAGAAAAAGCTGCAAAAATTACAGAACATCTGCATCAGCCAGATGACCAGCAGCGGGAATTCAAATCGTTCAAAAAAGAAACCTGAAATTTCAAAGCTTCGTACCAAATCTATCGTTGGCCAGGTACTGGTGATTACAGAATTGATGGACAAGCCGCCAATAACCATCACAATAGTCACCAGATACAGCACCAGCGGAATGCATAATCCGACTAACATCCCCTTGACCGCTTCCTGCGGATGCTGCATAAAGGCCGTCATCGTCATTACAACCTCACAACCGGTAAAGATCAGGATGCTCGACTTCATCCCCCGGATGACCGGCATCAGGCCTTCACTCAGAAAAGGACGTAAATGCTGGATATCAAATATTCTGGAGCTTAAGATAAAACAAATGATCAGTATAAACATACTGATCGGAAACACAATCTGAAACACGCGGGCAATGGAATTAATCCCACCGTACACCAAATATGTACCGACCCAGATGAACGGCATCACAATCGCCCAGATTGGTGTCCCTTCCAGAAGAAAGAACAATGTTACTTCCGCCAGTACACGGATTTCAAATCCCGCAATCACAATAAAGTACAGAATCAACAGAGAACTCAGCACACTACCTGGAAGAATCCCAACAATTTTTTTAGAATACTGAAAGACCGTTTTACCTGGAAATTGTTGGCTAAGCTTCACCATAATCAATATCACCATGACCATGACGATACCACCCAGCACCACTGAAATCCAAGCATCGGGAGTCTGCACAGCCTTGACAACACTTTTTGGCATAGTTAAAATTCCAGCACCCAGCATCGAATTCGTCAATACTATGGCAGCCTGCGAGGTTGTGATCTTGTCATCCGTACGTTTGAACACTGTGGTCTCCCCCCTGCTCCTGCAAGAATACATTCTCTACGATTTGCGATTTTTCTTCTGGGTCTTTAGCATCTCTGGTCTTCGCTTCATGATGGATAACGGCGCACGGACGAACAAATCCTTCCAGTCACTTCCCCGGAAAGGCGAGATAGGGGTGATGTAAGGAACCCCGAAGCTTGAAAGCCGAGTCAGATGACTGCAAATCAGCAGAAAAAACAGGATGGTTCCGAACATGCCCAGGACCGCCGCAAATAACATGCCTGCGAATCGTAAGATTCGGAGGGTAATGCCGGTACTGTACATCGGTATGGAAAACGAAGAGATCGCTGTCACGGCTACGACAATTACTAGAAAGGGACTTACAATACCTGCCTGTACCGCGGCATCTCCAATGATTAGACCTCCGACAATCCCCATTGCCGGACCTATGGGCTTCGGCAGACGAATTCCAGCTTCACGCAAGATTTCAATAGAAATCTCCAGAATCAACACTTCAATTAAAGCAGGAAAGGGTACACCTTGGCGTGTTTCGATAATGGAAATCGCCAGCTGGGTAGGAATTAGCCCCGGATGAAAGGAGATAAAGGAAATATACAGCGCCGGAGCTAACAGAGCCAGAAATGATGCGCAAAACCGTAGCACCCGCAAAAGAGTACCTGGAAGCCAGCGCTCATAATAATCCTCGGGAGACTGTAAAAGCATACTGAACGTCACTGGAACAATGAGTGCAAACGGTGTGCCGTCCAGCAAAATTGCAATTCTCCCCTCTAATAAAGAGGCAATCACTCGATCGGGTCTTTCCGTATTCTGTGTTTGCTGAAACGGACTTAGATAATCATCCTCGATTAACTGCTCCACATAGCCAGATTCCAGAATGAAATCCATATCAATTTTGGAGATCCGTTCATTCACTTCCTTAAGCAGATCAGGATTTACAATGTTTTTCATATAAGCGATAACTAGACTCTTCTTGATTTCGCTACCCACTTCAACCATTTTCATTTCCAGATTCTTATTAAGACCTTGGCGCCGTAGCATAGAGGTATTCTCACTGAGCACTTCGGTAAGGCCAATCCGGGGTCCCCGCAGTAAAGCCTCCGAGGTTGGCTCAGTAATTGCACGCACTGCTCCATGTGGAAAGCCAACCAGAAGCATCTCACGCATGCCTTCGACAATCAGTGCAGTGTATCCAAACAGGACAGACTCCTGCAGATGGTCCAAATCTCTAGCATCACTAAGCTGAGCCAGTGGGAGCATATTCTGTTTCATATAGGTGTATATTCCTTCCGAAGCTTGCATTTCACCGGCAAACATCAGATTTTGCAACACCTGTTGATTGATTAGCTCTTCATCCTGCATGCCCTCCACATAGACCAATGCGGCACGTGCCTGAATACCTTTGACTGAAAATTCACGGAAATGCACATCACTATTCCCCCCCAATGCCGTTCTTATCACTGCTAGGTCAGCATCATAATCTTGGGTAAACACTGTAGACGCGGCCTGCTGCTGATTTACTCCGTCGTTGTCTGCCTTCTTATGTTCATCCTGAGAGTTAGCTCCTGACTCCTTGGAGCGTCCGCTTCCAACATAAAAATACAATTGCTTGTAAAGGTAATATAACCCTATGGGAAAGAGCAGCGTGATGGCTGCCTGCATAAAAACTGTCCAATCTGGAATATAAGAGACTATTTTAGACCACATCGCAATCATCCTTTAATAGGAATCTTCTAGATACTATTCTCCGCCTACCCTGTTTTTATACAACTTATGGAATAGGAGGAAAGTCTATATCCACGCAAAGGGAAATAAACTGTGATCTGAACATAAAGAAACGCCCACATAAGCGGGCGT
>DOJM01000340.1:4182-7130 GCA_003529225.1 Paenibacillus sp. | reverse complement strand
GCTGCCATGCTTTCAGCGATAATCTCAGCTTCCAGCGTTTCAGCATCCGGCTTACCGGCTACGACCATATAATAGGGCTCCATGGGTACAATAGAACGAAGTCCCAGTGAACCCTTCAGGTTATTCTTAAGCAGCCGCTCAAGTGTGCGGAATTGCCGACTACCTGCCCACGGTAAGATAAACATCGAATCTCCACCTGCTGGCATAACGGAACGTTCAAGCATTCCACTTTCCTTCGCTAAACGACGAGCTCGTTCAAGCCGCGCAGCCGCACTCGGAGCAAGATACGGATACAAGGATGTTGCTCCTAACACTTCACGTATTTTGGTCATAATTCGTGTATGCACATCCCCACCCGCTCCAAGCCACAACGTATCCACTTTACCGCGTGAGGTTTTTACATAAACAGCTTTATGGCGATTATCGACCTCTTCTACCTTCCAGAGCTTCCCTGCCAGAGTAAAACAGTAACCCGGTGGTGGCACTGTTGTGATCGAACCGATCTCTTCAGTCCCGTTATAGACAACATGCTCTTCATCGTCTTTGAAGACTGCATAGAAGCGGAAGTTGTTCACGATCTTCTCCCCTGCCATCCCGATAATCAAGCTGCCTTCATCCATCTTCTCGATTTGTCCCATACCCAGCATATAAGTCATGAAGGTATCGTAATCTGCAGGATCGATGCTATTGAAGGAAGGTAAACTTTGCACTGCTTCCTTTAAATCCTCCGGCTCCGCTTCCCCCATACTCTTCAATATGCTCATCGTCTGATGGTATAACAGCCCGACTGGCAGCTGGCGCACTACCAGTGGTTCAACCCACTTCTCGCGCACATATAGCTCTATAACCGCTATCGCTCGAAGCAGCGTCCAAGGCATCCGTGCCGGAAGCTGCGCTTCCTCATCCTCTTCCTCGGGCGTGACAAAGATCATCTCGGATGCGGCGTCACCGCGCCTGCCCGAGCGGCCGAGCCGCTGCACAAAGCTAGCGCAGCTATAAGGAGCGCCGACCTGGAGCACCCGCTCCAGCTCTCCCAGATCAATGCCCAGCTCTAGCGTCAAAGTCGCTGCCGCAACTGCAGGTCCGGAGCCTTGCCGCAGCGCGGCTTCCGTCTCTTCGCGGAGCATCGCAGAGATGCTGCCATGGTGAACGTGAAAAACATCCCGTTCCCCACGCTTCGCGGCCGTTCTCCGTAGCTCAAGGGTCGCCGTCTCCGCATCCGAGCGGCTATTCGTGAAGATCAACGCTTTCTTAAGATGCGTGTGATCGTAAATGAAATCGTAGTAAGACTGCTTCGCACGTTCTAAATGCTCCGCCTGCACTTCATCCCGTGCATCCGGGAAAGAGAAATGCTCCACACTTAAACGGAGCTTACGCCCGCCTTGTGGAGAGGACACTTCAACGCTTTCCTGCGTGCCAGCCGCCAGCCACTCCGTCACCGAAGCATAGTCGCTAAGTGTAGCCGATAAACCGATTCTACGCGGATGGCATCCCGCCATTCGTGAGATTCTGGCCAGCTGACTCAAAACCTGAATTCCCCGATCAGCGCCCATAAAGGCATGCACCTCGTCAATGACAATGAAACGTAGATCATAGAATAACGCCGGAATAGCATTCGGGCGGTTCATCAATAGTCCTTCAAGTGATTCAGGGGTAATCTGTAGCACGCCGGAAGGATTCTGCACCAGCTTGGTCTTATCGGCTTGCGGAACATCCCCATGCCAGTGCCATACCGGAATGTTGCCTTCACGCAGCAAATCATTCAAACGTGTAAATTGATCGTTAATCAATGCTTTCAGAGGAGCGATATACAGAATACCGACCGAACCGGAAGGACGTTCATAGAGCTCAGTAAGCGCTGGAAAGAAAGCTGCCTCTGTCTTACCAGAAGCTGTACCTGAAGCGATCAGTAAGTGATGCGGCGTATCAAACAACACACGACAGGCATCCACCTGCGCCTCGCGCAAAGTCTCCCAACGGTTCTTATAGATAAACTCTTTAATGAAAGGAGCCAGTCTATAAAACGGATGATCACTCATAATTCAAACTCCGCGAGGAATCCATCTAACTCATTTTGTTCAGTATCTGCAGGTTTAGAGGTTCGTTCGCCCACTAGCTTCTCGAAAGAGATCTCCGGATGCTGGTGTAAGGTGTGAAGTAGATCCATGAAATCACGTACCACTTCACGCGGAGTCAGGAGCTCGTCTGCCCCTAATCTGCCCACAGCTTCTTCCATAAAATGAACCAATTGTTCCTGTGTTAACTGTGCTTCGTAACCATAATGAAGGGCGTGGATATCTCTAAGCTTTTGCAAAAGGATCAAAATTTCTTCATGTGAGAGCATGTCCAGTGCAATAATAGGCCCAGTATAGTTGTTCAGACCTGCTGCGCCGTATCTTCCTGCAACTAATCTTGAACGCAGCGCTTCATAACTAAATAATCCACGCCGTCCATCCTCCACAAATTGCGGAGTCCCCCCTATAAAAATCCCCAGGCTTTCTGCCTTGCCCTGCATCGTATCGTTGAACATCGTAAGCAGCTTTTCATAGTTACTCTGACGTGAGATACTGTTCGTGATTTTGTAGAGGTTGACGCCTTCGTCTATGAACAGCAGCAGTCCCTTATAACCGATAGCAGAAGTGAATTCCGCCCACAGCTTCATATAATCATACCAATTATCATCATCAATAATTACGCCAACACCAAGTGCTTTTCGTGCTTCCGTTCGAGTAGCGAATTCACCTCTTAGCCAGCGAAGGGAATCCTGCNNTTTAATTCATCGTCAGCGAGCTTGTGTGCATTCCAATAAGAAGCCAGCACTTTGGCAAAATCAAATCCATGTACCAAACCGCGCATTTCGGAGGCTACAGCATAGATTCGTTTCTCAACTTCGTCTCCAAGCTGGGGGTGATCAGGGCCATATTTATTCTCTTGCATCACAGTCTGCT
>DOJM01000340.1:3841-4064 GCA_003529225.1 Paenibacillus sp. | reverse complement strand
GTTCGTTCCCACTAATCTTCGTTCAGGGGATAGATCCGCATCGGCTACTACAAAATCCCGATCCATCGCATAATTGCGGATCATCTGCAAAAGAAAACTTTTGCCGCTACCGAATTTGCCTGTAATCAGCTTAAAAGCAGCTCCACCCTCCGCAATATTATCCATATCTCTCAATATCGCTTCAATCTCTGGCCGGCGGCCAACGGCTATATGCTCTAGTCCG
>DOJM01000340.1:1330-3801 GCA_003529225.1 Paenibacillus sp. | reverse complement strand
TTTATATTCTTCTGCAATTTCTTCACCATCTATGATCAAATCACCTAGAATGTCCATTGCGATATCATTGATCTCATCAATCAAAAGCTCTGACATCGTGCCGTTTGCAACCGCTAGCTTCTGTATGGTTTGTGTTCCATCCTCGTTCATAAGCGCAAGCAGAGCTTCGTGTTGGAGTAGACTTAAAGCATTAGAGAACTGCTCCCACTCCGTATCTACGTTAGCAGATTGAATTTCTTCTATAGTTAATTCAGGCTCAAGAGACTGAAGCGTTACAATGATTTCATCTTCGATTTCTTCTTTTTCTACTACTTCTTCAAGCTCGGATTCCTCATTAGTAATCTCAAAACCGCTATCCTCAAGCTCTCCCAGCTCATTCATTTCCTCAACCGTAAGCATAGTTCGTACAATCTCGGAATCACTCTGCAGCCTTTCAAGCTTCTCACGATCAATAACTACTGCCGGCCCCTTATCTTCCTGTTTCTCTTTCTCAAATTCCCGCTTCAGAAAACGAGTGATAAGGTCATCCATATCCGCATCCACATTAACCCCTTTGAGCCGACCTCGATACCCCAGCAGTTCCCGTAATTTATTCTCAGTCAAACGGAATAGCCTTGTAATTAAACTGCGAAGCGGTGGAGATTTACTGATACGCACTACCGGTATAAGTACAGAATAACCATACAGTGAAATATCATATACGGCGCTACGGAATAAATAACGCTCCCGCATTACTGTGGGGCCTGGTGGGAACATTTCAACCAAATTCGAGCCATGTTTCCGACTGACATAAGCGTTGATTAATGCCACTACCTGCGGAATATATCGTTCGAGGGCTTCTTTACCTTCCCCCATATAAAACTTCGATTTACTAATATCGTAGTCCGACATTGCTGTTAATACCGTAAAAGTTAACTGCTCAGGAGTTACAGTAAGACATTTCTCTAACTCTAGCTCTGCCAGATCTCCAGCGAGACCGCGTGAACGAGCAACGATTAAAGATAGAGGCACATCCAAATGATGAACAAACGAAAAGTCCGCGATCCAACCACCCAAATATTGATCCAGACGTTTATAATTTTCTCGATAAGCTTCCCAGATTTGACTGNNAGAAAAATATATGAAAGATCCGTTTTCGGATATCTACCCTGCCTGACTTCATTGCGCCAATAAAAATACCATCTACTTTGCGTGCCTGTCATATGACCATACGTTGGCCAGTAACTCTTAAAAGGAACAAATAGCGCCGAATCCTCGGTTCTATGTTCCAACTCCTTCGCTCTGGCTACAAACTGACCTTCAGTAGTTGTCACAGGTTCCGGCGTTTCGGTCTCCAGATCCCAAAGCTGAAGCTGTAAAGAAGGTTCAGACGACGCTTTTGGCTTCCCTATATTTGCAGTAGATAACTTAGGAAGCGCTGGTTCTGATGAATTTCGCGGGGGAATAGGAACGTTTTGTTCCGTACTTTCCCAGACTAATTCCGTGAAATGAGGCTGATTCCTATCCTTACTCATGTTCGATCGCTCCGTTCTTATAAAAGAAGGACTAATGCAAGCACAACGCCTTCTTTGCGGGGGCCCTAAATATATAGTTTCTAATGTTAAAAAAAACGGCCCTGTTCACAACTGTGAAGGAACCGTTTTGTTCTTATTAAATTTTAGCATTGTTGGTAGATTAACATCAAGTATGTAATGAAGAATTATCCTCTACAGGAGCTCCGTTCCCTTTGTCTCTTTTCCTAGGAAGAGCACCGCTAACGCACCGATAATAATCGTTACAAAAAATAACATAAAGATCGAACCAATCGCTATAGATTTACCTACCAGCAACCCTACTAGTAAAGGAGCGATGATACCACCAATCCGGCCAAAGGAAGTCGCTAAACCAGCGCCTGTTGAACGAATGGTTGTTGGGTACAACTCTGGTGTATAAGCGTACATGCCACCCCATGCTCCGAGATTAAAGAAGGATAAGCAAATCCCGGCTGCCATCAGCATACCTTCTGTAGTTGCATTTCCGAACCATGCCGCACTAACGGCAGTGAACAGCATATAGATGACCAGGACAAATTTACGTCCGAACTTCTCGATGAAATAAGCGGCAGTAAAGTAACCAGGCAGCTGAGCGAGTGTCATGATAAGCACGTATTCGAAGCTTTTAACTAAGCTGAAGCCTTTAAGAACCATAACTGTAGGTAGCCATAGAAACATGCCATAGTATGAAAACACTACAGTAAACCATAAAATCCATAACATAATCGTAGAACGACGATATTCCGGTGACCATACCGTTGCGATACGTTTTTTCAAGGACACCGGTGCCTTCTTAATCTCTGCAAACTTCGGTGAATCGTCTATTGCGCGTCTTAAATATAGAGCATACAGAGCGGGAACAGCACCAATACCGAATGCAACTCGCCAACCATAATCGGGAATGACGAAGAATGCAATTAATGCAGAAGCAATCCATCC
>DOJM01000340.1:0-1250 GCA_003529225.1 Paenibacillus sp. | reverse complement strand
CCTAGTCCAAATCCAGCGATAAACCTAAATACACAGAGTATTCCGAAGCCTGTTGCAAAAGCCGATAAACCACTCGCAGCCGAGAAAATCAGGAGTGTCCATAGAAGTATCGGTTTACGTCCGAAACGATCGGCTAATATCCCTGCGGCCGCAGCACCCACAGCCATGCCCACGGAGTTAATACTTGTCAATATGCCTATCTGCTCCGGTCCCAGATTCCAATCCTTGGCTAAAGCCGCTACAACAAAAGAAATCATCCCGACGTCCATCGCGTCGAACATCCAGCTTAAGCCTGCACTGAAGAGTAATTTCCTTTGCTTCGGATTCCGCAGCAGTGTCATTTGATTCACTTCTAAGCCCCCTTATATTCAACATATATCTTATGAAACNNAAACTTACTTTTGATTGTTTCACTTATACATATTAAAATTGAAGCGTTCAAAAATCAAGAAATAAAGCAGCATTAAAGTATTGTCTGGCAAGCGATTGAAAATAACAGGTCTGAACAGCTATCGTGGCTATCAGCAGTATATTGCGTACAGATTCTCTCTGAGATCTCGTAAGATGCGTCAGCCGATTAATCACACGATCTGTGGAACTTCTAAGCAGGGAATCTTCTTTCCAGGAAAACTCCTTGTGCAAAAGCTGATCTACTTTACATTGCGTTTGTATAGTTGGATTACTCTTAATCTCCTCAAAAAGTCCAGCATATGCAAAATACAGTTTTGCCGGTTCTATAAGATCATCATCGTCGCGATCTGGCTTTAAGAACATCAGTCGGAATAGCTGACGGATACTTTCGAAATTCAGGGCCGATTTGAGATCATCAATCATAAACAGAAGTGCTGCCTGATTGACTGAATACTTCTTTCCCTCTCTTGGAGAACCGAGATACTCCTTAAAGTCGCGCTTCACCCAGTTCTGCATAGTAGTCACAGTCAACGTGGAATACTCTATAAGATGGCCTAATGAAGCAATTTCNNCACCGAGTGAAAAGCCTTTAACATTATCGCCCTTAATGATCTTTTGTAAAATGGGTGGAACATCTGTAGATAAAAAGGCGGGTAACGAAGTCCCCTTTTGTACTTCATCAAGATGAAATTTAGTCCATGCCTCTTGGAGGATATTCAGCGATTTCCGGTCTGATAATCCGGTCAATGAGAGCAGAAGACTGGACATCTCCACACGAGTCAATGCAAATGATTCCATATCTGTTTCCCTCCACCATTTGATATTTCTCTGAAAAGTTC
>DOJM01000176.1:4484-6458 GCA_003529225.1 Paenibacillus sp. | reverse complement strand
AACAGGCTATAGACTTAACAAGGATATGCTGAAACGTTGGTTGCAACTTCCTGAGACGAGAATGACTGACATCCTGTATGGGATTGTTATTCATCGCTTTGGAAGCATTGGACCTGCCGATCAGCATTTTCGCTATTTGATATCCAGCACTGCCTGTGTACCAGAGAAATGGACAGCGTTGCCTGAGCTTCTGGACTGGATGGCAGATATGAATTTAACCGGAACAAAGGCCCGAAATGAGCTGGAACAATCAAGCTTGAACTGGCTTTGTTGTTTAACAGGCTTTGGGTGGTGTGAACTGGGGAGCACGCCTGAGGGTATCCCGTGTTTTCGCTGGACTGCTGCAAAACCGAAGTTGATTTCGGGTATCGAGCTCCTCTCTGATTCTATGGCAGAGAATTCGAATGTTCAGTTTATTGTGCAGCCCGATTTTGAAGTTCTGATTCCACCGGAGGTACCCTATATTGTTCGCTGGATTTTAGGTAAATGCTCTGAGCTGCTGCAAACAGATACGATGTGGAGCTTCCGGCTGACTCGAGAGAAGCTTGAGCATGCATCAGAGCGAGGGATGCCTCCGGAAGAAGTGATAGCTTGGATTAAAGATCATGCATTGGGTGGTTTGCCATCTGTGGTGGAGCTGTCTTTAGAACAATGGGGCAAGAGCATTGGCCGAACATCACTCTCTGAAGTGATTCTGTTGACTTGCCAGACGGAGGAGGACGGATTGGCTATTGCAGCCCATCCGCGACTGCAAGATAGCCTTAAACGTATCGGACCGCTTCATTTCCTTGTATCTCCGGAGTCTGTGGAGCAGATGCGTAAGGAGCTGTTTTTAGCAGGATTGGCCCCTTCTAGGATGATGGGAGGACGTGAGGAAGAGGTGAACGCTGATTGGACTTCATTTCATCAACAAGCCGAAACCGAGCAAGATGTATACTCACTCCCAGTACTAAATGCTGAACTAAGGCTACTCCACAGCGGGAATCCATTTTTAAATTTACCTGTTATTTCTCCTGAGCAGGAGGAGGATATCTTATTAGGTGGAGAAAATGTGCCCCAGATCTGGAGCAAGGAATGGCGCCATTATCATAGCTCAACCGCTGAGAAAGTAATGGAGCAAGGGTTGAAATGGGGAATTAAGGTACGTTTTTCCTTAAAGGATCAAATGTTAGATTTCATCCCCTCTCGAATAAAAGGCAATCCTTGGAAGGTGGCAGGGCATCTGCTGTATAACGATGGTGAAACGGTTGAGGAAATAGAGCTGACCCCTGAAGACTGGAAGGAAATGAAGTTAGTTATTCCCAAAAGGCGAAGAAATTCCTCTTCTGCTGAACCGAGTGATTATGGTATGATAGAAAAGTCTACTGATTTCGGTAGAACATTAACGTAGAAAAGAGCTGAGTTCATGAGCGTAGCGGAATTAAATACGGTCGATATGGCTGAAGTGCTGACATACGCCTATGAATTAGGCGATATGATTAATCAATCCGCCGAAGTGTCGGATTACTTATACTGGAAAGGACGGGTTGATTCGAACCCAGAAATTCAGGCCATGGTCAAACAACTTCAAGCCAAGAAAGAGTTGTTTGAAGAAACACAGCGATTCGGACATTTTCATCCGAACTATCATTCAGCGAAGGATGAGGTTTCGGCAGTAGAAGCGGAATTGGAGAAGTTTGAAGAGGTCGCTCGTTTTAAGCAGGCGGAGAAGACTCTTGATGACATTCTACATTCCATGTCGGAAGCGATTGCTTTTTCAGTATCGGATAGCATTAAAGTACCAAGCAATGATCCTTCCCCTAAAGGCGGATGCGGTAGCGGGGGAAAATGCTCCTGCGGATAAGCTTCCCTTAGGATTTAGAGAGAGAAAGGCGGTTTAGCTTATGTTTGCGGAACGGACAGGATACATCATTTGGGTAAGTGACGTCAAAGCGGCACGCAACCTTGAGAAATACGGAACATTACATTATGTTA
>DOJM01000176.1:1095-4433 GCA_003529225.1 Paenibacillus sp. | reverse complement strand
CCTACGTTCGTAAGATTGAAAGATCCTATCGTAACGAAATTAAGACAGAGTATACCAGTAATGGGCCGGACAAGTCCCGTAATTACGGTATGTAATTCTTGGAGATGAACAGGTGCTTAAGTAGCACCTGTTTTTTTATGCGCAGATCTCGGGTAACCGCGGTTTCTTCCGTACTCTGGAACTTGTACAACTTTCAGCAATAAGGTAAGATGACAACATTAAGTACATACAAAGACCCTTATGGTGGAGTGTGATGATGATGCGCAATAAAGGGACGGATTGGCCCAGTTCTTACGAGCCCTTCCACATCATGCTGAACGACTACAGGGTCGCTGACATCGTTATAACAAATCATGCGAAGAGTCGTTATTTGGACCGGATCAGTAAAGGTGTAAGCAATGACGAAGCGGTCGCCGCATGGATGTGGCAGTGCCTGATGCAGAATCGGCTCAAGCCCTTTTCAGACAGTGATGTTAACGCGTATTTAATTGACGATGACTCTGTGGTAATCGCTGAGTTCACGGAATTGCTAGGTGAAAAAAATATTTCAGGTCAGCCATTATATTCTATGATCATCGTTTCGTTTCTTGGGAGAATCTCTGTGACACCACAGTTGAGAGATTTAAAAACTTACTTTTCGCTGCTGCGCAATTCCCGCCGCACTAAGCTAACAAAGAAGAAGCGCAAACGCAAATAGTGTATAAAGAACGAACAGGAGGCATGCGGCGGTAGCTGCATGTCCTTTTTGAAAATAAGAATATATAAGCTTCATATCGTACATAATCCTTAAGTTTCTTTTATAGATAGCACAAGGAGTTGCAGAGCATGAACTTTCATCAATTACATATTTTTTATACTGTCTTAGAGCGAGGAAGCTTCTCGGCAGCGGCGCAGACATTACATATGACTCAACCAGCAGTGACCATGCAAGTACAGGCGCTAGAGGATTATTTTGGAACCAAGCTCTTCAATCGTTCTACCAAAAAAATCGTACTCTCCGAAGCAGGGCATACCCTAATGCCATACGCGATCCGTAGCATCCAATTGATGCGTGAGACGGATCAAGCGATGTCGGCATTTACGCATATGCTGGAAGGGCGCTTGCAGCTTGGAGCAAGTCTTACCATTGGGGAGTATGTGCTGCCAAGGCTCTTAGGTCCTTTTGGAAAGCAATATCCGAACATTTCAATCATGATGAAAGTCATGAATACCTCGCAAATTATGGAGGAAATCCTAAAACATCAGTTGAATTTTGGATTAATTGAAGCGTCGGTGACACATCCTGATATGGTGATTGAGCCTGTAATGGGGGATGAATTGAAGTTGATTGTGCCCCATGATCATCCGCTTGCAGACCAGCAAGAGGTCACTTTGGAAGAGGTGCTTAAGCACCCTTTCGTCCTGCGTGAGCAGGGCTCAGGAACGCGGCGTGTGATGGAAGAACAGCTGTTCTCGAAGGGGCTTGATCCGGGATCAATGAAAATAGTGATGGAGCTTGGTAGTACGGGTGCTGTGAAGTCGGCAGTAGAGGCTGGTCTTGGGGTTACAATTATCTCGACNNTAAACATGAGGTTGCGCTTGGACTACTGAAAATCGTGAATATCTCGGATGCCTCATTTAAAAGACAGTTCTACGCCATACATCTAAAATCGACACTGCTGCCGATTTCTGCAGTGACGTTCTTGACCTTTTTGCGCGAGCATTCGAATGTTAACTAAAGTAATATGACCTGAGGCAGGGAAACTTGAAACTAGCGGTAGAGGTGATAGAAATGGAGAATGAAACTAGACTAGATCAACTAAAGGGCGACAGATCGGAGAATATTGACGCCTCACGATGCGATCTTCACACGCATACTCAAGCCTCTGATGGCATGCAGCCACCGGAGGAAAATGTACGTCTCGCTAAAGAGAAGGGACTAATCGCAGTTGCCATTACGGATCATGATACTGTGGCTGGTGTGAAGGAAGCTCTCGAAGCAGGAGAGAAGTACGGAATCACTGTTGTACCCGGTGTAGAGATCAGCACCCGTGCAGGAGGAAAAGATATTCACGTCCTTGGATACTACGTAGATCCAGCAAATGATTTGTTTCTTTCCCGTTTGGAAGGGCTAAGAGAAACCCGGGCACTAAGGAATGAGGCGATCATCTCTAAATTACGTGGTCTTGGGATTAAGATTACGCTTGAGGCAGTTGTCGCGGGGATTGGACGGGAACTGAAGCCTGATGAGAGTATTGGTCGACCACATATTGCTGATGAGCTGGTTCGTCTTGGTGCAGCTACGGATATGAGAGATGCGTTCAATAAGTATTTAGCCGAAGGTGCAGCAGCTTACGTGTCACCTCCACGAATCACGCCTGAGGAAGCCTGTAATTGGATTATTGAGGCAGGTGGGTCTCCAGTATTGGCGCATCCGGGTCTATATGGTGACGATCAGTTGGTTCGAGGCATATTGGAGCGGGGGACCTTTAAAGGAATTGAGGTTTATCATTCGGATCACAAACCCGCTGATTCAGAGCGTTACCTAACCATGGCTGAAGAATACAGCTTAACTATAACCGGTGGCTCGGATTTCCATGGTGCCCGCCAAGGTGTTATATTCCATGGAGATATCGGTAGCGTTACGGTTCCTGTCCATGTGCTGGATCAGTTGAAGAAGCTTGCTGATATATAGCGCAACTCAAATCAATAAGTGATTTATTAGTTTTAGATTGCACTTTGTGCAATAGGATCGCCATTGCAGCTTGGAAAAAACAAGTCTATTGCACTTAGTGCAATCAAAATGAGGAATAATCCCTCAAATGAGTGATTTTAAGAACTTCTATTGCACAAAATGCAATCAAAATCATTTTGTGCCAAAACTAAGCGCATTCTGTTGCACATAATGCACTAGAATTACTTCATGACTAAGCAAAGGTCTTGTATGCTTGGCAGAATACGAAAACCGGCTGTCATCCATACAAGGACGACAACCGGTTCTTTTTGTTATTTAGCTTCTCAACGTGTTTGGAAGATTCTTAATACGATCCTCATCCGGTGTGACAAACAACGTCTTTTGATGATCGTAGATCACAAATCCAGGTTTGGAGCCACTCGGTTTACGTACATGGCGGATCAAAGTGCAGTCTACAGGCACACTGCTTGACTGCTTCGCTTGACTGAAATAAGCGGCAAGCNNTGACAACATGAGAACCAGGGATATCCTTGGTATGCAGCCAAGTGTCATTAGGTGAAGCCAGTCGATTAGTGACGTATTCGTTCTGTAAATTGTTTTTTCCGACATAAATGTCGATGCCTTCAGACGATGTGAAGACCTGCAGTGTGGGTCTGGTTGCTTT
>DOJM01000176.1:0-1047 GCA_003529225.1 Paenibacillus sp. | reverse complement strand
TTGCCTTTTTTGCTTCGGTCGCGCAGGTATCCTTGACTTACAAGCTCGTCGCGGATCTCTTCAATGTCATTCAATGAAGCATGGGCTAGTTGTTGAAGTAAACTTTCCATGTAGGATATTTCCTCATGGGTCTTAATCAGCTGCTCATTAATGACAAGGAGGCTGTTTTTATATTTATTGTACTTTTTAAAATAACGTTGTGCGTTATCCGATGGGCTTAATAAAGGATCCAGTGGGATGACCATCTCTGCCTGATTTTCGTCATAATAATTGACCAATGAGGCTTCTTTAGCTCCTTTGGACACGGCATGTAAGGAAGCAAATAGCAATTCACCCCAAATGCGATAGCGATCTGCGTCTTGCGCTTCGTCTAGATCCTTCTGCAGATTGGCAAGCTTCTTAACGTTTTTGCTGCGTTCGTTGCTCAGGAAACGGATCAAATCACTTACCCGTTGCTTTACCGTATCACGTTCGGCTTTATCCCCGTAATAATCCTCCATACACTCACTGATTGAGTTATATTTCTTCGCATTTTCACCCAATAGAGTTAACGGAATCGCGGAAAAAATCATTTTCCCTTTCGCATTCGCACCTGAAACTGGAGAGAATTCGCAATCAAGTACGGATCCCATAACAGACTGGAAGGCCTCCCATAACTTTGTTGGAAAATCTGTTGTAGATCCATGTGTATCGTCTATCGGTAGGTCATTTCTAAGGCGAAGTGCGATCTCTCCGGCAACAAGTGGACTCATTCCGCTGAAAGCATGTACCATCCAGCCTATAGGGTCAGCTGATGGGGAAGGACCGCCTGAGCCGTCAGGTTTCTGCTCAACTTCTTCTTTTGTAATCAGATTAGCGAGCTCGCCTTCAATGATNNCTTCCAGTAGAGCGGCTTCTTCTGCAGCTGAGATCAATTTAAGAAATTGTTCTTTGTCAACTTTCAGAGGGTTCAGCTTGTGCTGCTGAGGAGGCTCTGTGTAAGCGACACCGGGCATTACGATCCGGTAGCTACTGATCGATGGAGTAACATGATGAATGCCGTCTATG
>DOJM01000629.1:4340-6261 GCA_003529225.1 Paenibacillus sp. | reverse complement strand
GTTTGAAGAATTTAAAGCGAAATAAACGCAGGTACCAAGCAACCGTGTTCTCACTTGTCATTAGTATCGTTTTATTTTTATCCGTATCTTCGTTCACTTCAAATATGAGAAAGTCGGTAGAACTCTCACAGGATGGTTTGAACTATGATATCCAAGTCTATATGGGGACTGAGGACGATCAAAAAGTAGATCGGCTGACGAAATCGATATCTGCCTTACCTAATATAACGGAATATAATGTGGTCAGGGAACTAAGTTTGAGTTCATGGATTGATGAAAAAGATATGGCAAAAGAATTGCAAGAGAGCGTAAAGAAGGATAGCAGTATTTTAAAGAACGGGAAATATCCTTACTACATTCAGATCCATGCACTAAATGAACAGAGCTTGAGAACCTATGCAGAATCGGTCGGTGTAAGTTATGAACAATTAACGAATCTCGATCGGATGTCTGCTATTGTGAATGATACGGTCACCTTTGAGGATGAGAACGCCAAAAAGATTATTGAGACCCAAGCTCTTCATTCAGAAATCGGTCAAAAGCTTGATTTAATTTATACGGATTGGGATACAGAAAAAGAGACGAAATTACCACCAGTAGAAATCGTTGCATTAACTGATAAGCGTCCTATGGGTATTCGTTCAGCATTGGTTGGTGGATTAAACATCATCGTCTCCGAACAAGTCTTCGATCAATTAACAAATGATGCGATGAGCAAAGATATCCAAAGCCGGCTTAACCTGAACAGCTCAGATCCATTAGCGACACAACAGGCCATTGAGGAAATGAAAGAGCGGAATGTCTATGTTCAAAATGTGTTTCAAAATAGACAAAATAGTGAGCAGATGATCATGTTAATGTCTATATTCACCTATGGTTTTATTGCGTTGATTACATTAATATCGATTGCGAATATTTTTAATACGATTTCAACCAGCATATCCCTTCGTAAAAGAGAGTTTGCGATGCTGAAGTCTGTAGGGATGACGCCAAATGGTTTTAATAAAATGATTAATTATGAAAGTATCTTCTATGGGATAAAATCACTACTTTACGGGCTTCCGATTAGTATAGTCGTGATGTACTTGATCCATAGATCCATGATGAGTAGTTTCTCCTATGGATTCGGACTTCCATGGATGAGTATCTTGTATGTCATAGCCGCAGTCTTTATCATCGTTAGCTTAGCTATGCTGTACTCCAGTTCAAAAGTGAAGAAGGAGAATATTATTGATGCTTTAAAACAGGAGAATATATAAAGATTAGCCGCGTTAATCGCGGCTTTTTTTGTTTCATATATGACACGAACGGTATGTTATTACATATAAATCCCTATGATATAATGTATTCAATTGAATTTAACAGATTATAACTTTAGAGGCAGGTGTCAACGCTTGAGAACGGTCGTCGTGATTGGCGGGGGAATTACTGGATTGTCTACCGCTTACTATCTACAGAAATCTATAGAGCATAATAAGTTGGATGTAAAAATCATTTTGGTTGAAGCCAGCGATAGACTGGGCGGCAAAATCAGAACACTTCAGCATGATGACTTCATCATGGAGTCTGGTGCTGATTCAATTGTTACTCGTAAGACAAATGTAGACCCATTGATTGAAGAATTAGGCATTCAGGATGAGGTTGTATATAACGCGACAGGAATATCATACATCTACACAGAAGGTGAGCTGAAGCAAATTCCTAAAGATGCAGTCTTTGGGATCCCTCTCAGTATTGAATCGCTTGCTACTACAGATTTGATCTCTGCTGAAGGTAAAGTTGAAGCACTTAAAGATTTTTATACTCCGAATGATCGTTTTACGAAAAACGATTCTGTAGGTGATTTTCTGGAAGCTTTCTTTGGAAAAGAACTTGTCGAGAAACAAATATCACCTGTCCTTTCAGGTGTATATTCCGGGAC
>DOJM01000629.1:3964-4252 GCA_003529225.1 Paenibacillus sp. | reverse complement strand
AATTCCAGGGGAAGGGCGATAAGAAGTTTATGTCTTTTAAGGGTGGCGTATCTGCTCTGATTGATGCCATGGAAGAACAGCTGTCCGATGTAGAGATCATCAAAGGGATTCGGGCCGAGCGCATTGCAAAGGATGGAGAACGGTACCGAGTAACACTGGCAGATGGACGAATCTTAGACAGCGATTTTGCCGTACTAGGAACGATGCATTCTACTGCACGAGCATTACTTCAAGACGAAGCGTTGAATGAAGATTTCAATCAGTTGTTTAACAGTTCTATGATTAGTG
>DOJM01000629.1:2416-3758 GCA_003529225.1 Paenibacillus sp. | reverse complement strand
GGCGTTGAATGATATACAGACCAGTCTTGGAATTACTGGACAGCCAGTTACCCACGATGTGACCAAATGGCATGATGTTATGCCAAATTACCACATACGCCATCACGAGATTGTAGTATCCTTAGAGAACAAGATTGCAGATCATTATCCGAATGTAATCCTTGCTGGATGTTCTTATTATGGTGTGGGTATTCCCGATTGTATTGCAAATGGAGAGAAGACAGCTAAGCGCATTCTGGAACAAGTAATTACACATTAAACAAAGGAGGGCGGACAATAGTGAGAAAATTAGCGATAAGCTCTATGCAAAGTCTAGACTATAAACAACGGCGGTTGTTTGTATAGAGCGAATAAAATTTGATTTACCGCCAGTGCACTGTGCATTGTTGTTTTTAGAATAGACTTTGCTACCTTCAAACTCATAAAAAGTTTAAGGAGCAGAGCGATTATGAAATATGTAAATGCAGATACGATTTTCCCAAAAGAATTATTAGAGGAAATTCAGAAATATATTAACGGTGGTTTGGTGTATATCCCTAAGCCTGAAGAAGCACATGTAAAATGGGGCGAGAAGTCAGGGAGCAGAAAATACTTAAGATCTAGAAATATTGAGATTTGTCTAAGATTTGCCGTTGGAGCAACAGTTGATCAACTTTCGGATGAATATTGCCTATCAAGAGACAGTATTAAGAAGATTGTTTACACAAAAAAATAGCTATAAGTCAAAAGCCACGTCAGAGAAAGCTCTGCGTGGCTTTTTGGGATTTAATTATAACTTAAATACCATACTTTTTCCGATATTTGTCGATCCCATCTACAAACTGTCCTTCATATTTCACGCCTTCATCCATCTTTTTATTTGCTGCTTTAAAAGCGGTGCTAGAAATTTTTGTTTTGTATAAGGCCTCTTTCATCATTGTCATTGCTTCCAGTTGAGTTTTAATAGCTTTTAAAAAGATTTCATGTAAAGCCTGTAATTCTGGATTTGGTGCTTTAATTTTTTTGCTTCTACTACTAATTTGGTATAATTAGGAAGGATCACATTATTAAAGGCTGTGTAGCGTTGCTTTCTATTGGTACCTGTGTCTATTCTGTTCTTATCATATGCCTCACTGGCAATTTCGTCATATTTAACAATAGCTGCTATCTGATTAGAATAGGTTGTGAAATCTAACACTTCTTGAGGTGTTTTCATCTTTTCTTCGTAAGCAACCTTGGATAGAATGGTAATTGGATATCTTTCTTCAGTCCAACCAGGAATGTTAAAGACTACTTCTGCAGAACCTTCTTGAACGCCTGTAACAATATAATCTGAATATCCATCCAATTCAACGGTAAGTAT
>DOJM01000629.1:0-2390 GCA_003529225.1 Paenibacillus sp. | reverse complement strand
AAGTAATCTTGTATTCCATAAAATTCCTGATTCCTCCGGAGTTTTACTATAAATTGTTTCTTCGCAAATACCAACTATTTTTTAAAGCTTTGGAGTGGATCACCGAAACAAACGAATTCAAATATAAAGATGGATAGGGCGACAACCTGTATTTTTGATACAAGTAGTCGCCCTATCCATTAAATATGTAAAGCTATACGATTTGTTTATTAATATTCAAAGAGGCTTCAAATGCATCAATAATATAGAGGAATCTTTCGGCTTCTCGGAATACATGATCGGCAAGAAGTGGATGGATGATGCTTTTTATTCGGCATTCCTCAATAAGATCCCGCGCCGTTTTCTTAAAATCACGGAGGGATTTAACCGAGACTTTATTCTCGTCAAGTTGCTGACTGAGCAGGGGTTTGGTTTGGGATTGTGGACGCATGGAGCTAAGGTCAATAGCTTGGTACAATAATGTATCGAAATCATGGCTAAAATTTCTCGCTTGTTCAACGAGCTGACGTTCAGAGGGGTCCAACAAATGTCCAATGAATTTAGCATGGTCTGCCATTATACGTAGGAAGAAGACATTCTCATTGATAATTGCGTCAGGTAAAGGATCTAACCTACCTTGATTCAGTTCTTCCAGTCGATTTCGAAAATAGTTGGCTTCCCTACTGACATGATCTACTAATAAGGGGAAGTTCGTTCCGCCTGAAAGTTTACATTGTAGAATCAGCCCCAGTATTTTCCTTTTGAAAGCCCAGATATGTGAAGCAGCACTATGAACTTCCTCATTAAATTTCCGTATTACGGCTGGATCAGAATCCACAGTAAATCCGAGTGACCTATTCTCTATGGCTTCGAATGTGGCGTAGAAATGGTTCGCTTCATTAATTAGTTGCGTATCTTCACAACGAAATCCTAATTTAAGAAAAAAAGAATGTTCTTTCATAATTCGTGACCAGAATCTAATTTCATCAAGAGATCTTGAAACAAAAGGATCCGGCATAACTAAAATACACCTCCCATTTTTATACAATCATAATATGCGTGATGTTTGTACTATATCCGTAAGACTTAAGGGGAGCATACAGAAGTACAGTAACGCTTTTTATCTTGATGGTGACACAGACCTATATATTGGAGGATATCTATGCAGCCTTTGATAAGCCATTGATAAATAGTGACATTATATAAACTTTAATTCTAATTAAATAAGGTATATAAGAGGAGTGTGGTCGTAACTATACTGAGTATAGAAGTGGCATTAGAGAAAAAACGTGGAGGTATGATGGAAATTAAACTTGTTCCAGTAACGGTTGAAGATAAAGAGGTACTGTCTAATCTATATCAGTTGTACTATTATGATTTCAGTTTATTTACCGATCAAGATGTGAACCGGCATGGGGAATTCGAGGTGAANNATCCTTATTTGATTGTGATTTCAGGATATATTGTTGGATTTGTGGTTGTTCTTTTTGAGAACTTAGATTCAGACCCAGATCCAACTCATGTGATCTATGACTTTTTGATTTTGCAGAAATATAGAAGAAGTCGAATAGGTACTGCTGCCGCAATAAAAACACTGGATCTATTTAAAGAAGCTAAGTGGAAACTTGCTCAAATGGAAAATAATAAACCTGCCATAGCTTTCTGGCGAAAAGTTCTTAAGGATTATACTAAAGACAACTATACAGAACGTTATTTGAGTGATCTCCAAAAATATATTCAAGCATTCGATAGAAGGGGGAGAACGAAATGAATATCACCGTAACATTAACTGACAGCACAACGAAGTTTATGATTAACAATCTATACCCACTATACTTACACGATCTATCAGAGATATGGGGGAACCATCCTAATCAATACGGGGTATACGAGGATAATGAAACACAGACGCTGAATGAACAGAATAAAGTCTTCGACATATGGTGGGAGAAGCCGGGGGTTTTATATCCTTATTTAATAAAAGAGGATGGAATTGCTGCTGGCTTTGCATTAGTAGCCACACCACCTCATACACCACCAGGTTGTGAATTTTATTTAAACGAATTCTTTATCCTGAGGCCCTTCCGAGGTACGGGAATCGCTGGACGTGCGGCTAAGGATGTTTTTAATCTTCATATTGGAAAATGGGAGCTACAAACCANNAAACCAATCCCACAGCTACAAATAGGAGAGCCCAGCGTTTTTGGAGAAAGACACTAAGAGAATATACTGGTAATAGCTTTCAAGAAGAATGTAAGAAGTCTTTTGATGATGAATTAAAGATGATTTTTAATTTTTGTAATGGATAAAGCTAATCAAATCAAAATGAGGGAATTATTTCTTCTATTGACTTATAGTGGATCAGGGCTTACAATTAGAAAAATTATATATCAAAACAAATGCTTTGATGG
>DOJM01000630.1:3181-4207 GCA_003529225.1 Paenibacillus sp. | reverse complement strand
TTTCTTTTTGAGTCATTGTTATAACTCCTGTCAGTTTAGATTAAATGATTATTCTTCAGTCTCTGGTTTGCTTGCATTCTTGCGGATGGACCATATCGGAAGGCGCAAGATGGTGTCTTTCAAGCCTTGAATATTTATCGGGCTTAGCGGTGTAAAGTAAGGTTGTCCAAAAGATTCAAGCTTACACAAATGTATGAAAATGAGTGTCAACCCAAAAGATATCCCAATATACCCGAACAAAGAGGCCGCAACCATAAGTGGAAACCGCATAAAACGGATCGCGGAGCTCATCTCGTTGGAAGGGATGAGAAAGGATGATATGGCAGTCAACGCAACAACGATGATCATTGTGTAAGAGACCAATCCAGCTTTAACAATGGCATCCCCGATGACCAAACCGCCTACAATCCCAATGGTTTGACCTACACGGCTGGGCAGACGGAGCCCCGCCTCTCGCAGCAATTCGAATATGAGTTCAAGCAGCATTGCTTCAACCAACGGAGGAAATGGGATCCGGGTCAGTGAACCTTGAATCGTAAAAAACAATTGCAAGGGAAGGATGCTGGAGTGAAAAGAAACGGTAGCAATATAAAGCGCGGGCAGTTGAAATGCAGTTACAAAGCCAATCAGACGGACAAAACGGACAAAGGAAGCAATCACCCAACGATTGCTATAGTCATCTGGTGTCTGATAAAAGGTGAAGAAGCTGGCAGGTACAATCAGAGCTGTGGGATCTCCATCCAGCAGTATAACAACGTATCCCTTCAGTAAGTAGAAGGAAGTATGGTCTGGACGCTCTGTATTGATATGTTGTGGAAATATAGAGTACGAATTGTCCTCCGTTAATTCCTGTATAAAGCCGGTGGATAGAACCGCATCAAGAGAAATTTTTTTTATTCTTGATTCTACTTTTTTTACCAATTCAGGATTGGCAAGGTTCTCCATATAGACTAAGGCTACCTTTTTGGGAGCAATTTTCCCAAGGGTGGTGTAGCGAACAGTAAGGTTTGGGGTAGCGATTTGTTT
>DOJM01000630.1:2668-3176 GCA_003529225.1 Paenibacillus sp. | reverse complement strand
GGTATAAGTTAACCGTTATATCTTCAATAAAACCGTTATGCGAACCCCGAATAACCGCTTCGTTCTCAGGCTCGCTAATACTTCGTTCGTGCTTGGCAGGGGTGGAGAGGATATAAAATTCAGACATTCCTTCTAAAAAGTAGAGGCAGCCTCCGTGAATAAGCCCTTGAATGCCTTTGTTTAATTCTGTTTCCATACCGAAGCTGAGTGATGTAAATAGCTTGGAAAGATCTTTGTCTTGGTTATGGCCAAAAGGAGCAATCACATTCCGCTCAACCAGTTCCGTGTCTGCGGCGGACTCTAGATAGAAGAGGATTCCTTCCGTTCCGTTAAAGGATATTCTTCTTTTTTTGAGATCATTTGTATGGAATAAGGCTGCTTCGATGTAATCGGCATTTTGATCTACAGTAGTGAATGAGGTCTGAGTTTGGTTAGTCATTAAAGGGCGCCCGACTTTCGAGTTATTTTCCTTAACGTTCCCGAATGATTTGCAGAATATTCCTGATTG
>DOJM01000630.1:637-2646 GCA_003529225.1 Paenibacillus sp. | reverse complement strand
GGTTCTATATCGTTTTAGTCAATACAGATAGTTTTATAAGGTGAAGTATAATTAGTAATAAGAAATTTTAATTGAAATTTGCGAAATCCCGAGAGTATCTGTCAGGAATGTGATAGCATCCTTTTTAGGAATATGCTAAAATGACATAACGTCGTTTTCTCGACGCTGAGAATGTCAATAAACTATATTACATACAGAAAGATGAGGAGCCATGGCTGAAAATCAAACCCTTGATGCACTGCACACACCCGGTGCTGTCTTTTTTATCTTTGGGGCAACCGGAGATTTAGCCCGGCGTAAGCTTTTCCCGGCGATTTACAGCTTGTACCGTGAAGGTAAGCTGGCACATGATTTTGCGGTAATTGGCGTGGCGCGGCGCCCGCGTACTCAGGAAGAATTTAGAAGTGATGTGAAGCAATCCATCCTTGAATTCTGCCGTTATAAAGCGGGAGAAGAGAGCGAATGGAATGAGTTTGTACAGCATTTTGAATACAAATCTCTGGACATCAACGATATTGATGGCTTCCGTGAATTAAGAGCTCAAACAGAAGCTCTTGAAGAGAAGTTTAGAATTCCGGGCAATCGGATGTTCTATCTTGCGCTGGCACCTGAATTGTTCGGCAGCGTCTCGTTCAACCTTAAGGCTGGCGGCATGCTGGATAGCACAGGATGGAATCGCCTCGTCATCGAGAAGCCTTTTGGATATAATCTAGAGTCAGCTGAGCAGCTGAACGAGCAGATCCGTGAGGTATTCAAGGAAGAGGAGATCTACCGGATCGATCATTATCTTGGTAAAGAAATGGTTCAGAATATTGAAGTCATTCGTTTTGCCAATGCTTTTTTCGAGCCGCTTTGGAATAATAAGCATATTGCCAATATTCAAATTACACTTGGCGAAACCGTAGGTGTTGAAGAGCGTGGTGGTTATTATGACCATGCTGGAGCGTTACGGGATATGGGCCAAAATCATATNNCTGCTTGCAGAAGATATTCGTGACGAGAAGGTGAAGGTGCTTCGTTCCCTTCGTCCTTATGGTACATCAGACGAGGTTCGTGAGAATGTCGTGAGAGCACAGTATATTCAAGGCTTGCATGGTGGAAAGACCCTACCTGCTTATCGTCAGGAAGATAAGGTTGATCCTGAATCGAGTACTGAGACGTACTTTGCTGCCCGTGTGTTTGTTGATAACTTCCGCTGGGCTGGAGTTCCTTTCTATATTCGTACAGGTAAACGTCTGCCGGTGAAGACAACGGAAGTGGTAGTTGAGTTCAAGGGGATGCCAACCAATGTTTATTTGGGACAAAAGCATACGCTGGAGCCTAACCTGCTTGTTATCCGTGTGAACCCTATGGAAGGCATTTATGTAAAGATTAATGCCAAGAAGCCGGGTTCCGAGTCTGAAATTCAACCACTAGCTATGGACTTCTGTCAGAGTTGCTTGGTTGGAATTAATTCCCCGGAAGCTTACGAGCGCTTGCTTCATGACGCGGCACGCGGAGATTCCACTTATTTCACTCGTTGGGATGAGGTATCGTCGGCATGGTCGTTCGTGGATCGTATTGCGAAGGCTTGGAAGGAAGAGTCGAGTGATCTATCTTCTTATCCTGCTGGCACTTGGGGTCCGGTTGAAGCGGATCAATTGCTTGCTCAGGATGGCTTCCATTGGTGGCCGGTAAACGGTCAGGAAGAAGATAATGTAGTATGGCTGAAGAATAACTAAACTTTGCGTTAATGCTATCTCCCTGCAGAGGATGCAGGGAGATTTTTTGTAATTTTGAGATTAGAGAACACTCAGCCTCCCAGGTCGCTTGGGCCAACAAGGTCACTCAGCCTCCCNNTAAGTGTATTCTCTGCAACTATTTTCTCAGCATAAGGCCGAAAAACTAGCACATTGAATTTTTAATTGCATCAAATACAACTAAAGTCGATTGGAAATGCTAATACTTCTTATAAGTGTAGGAAATACAACTATTTTACTATAAGAGACTGCGGAGAAATGTGAAACGAA
>DOJM01000630.1:0-306 GCA_003529225.1 Paenibacillus sp. | reverse complement strand
GTAACTCTACCTCCAAGGACGCAGTCAGGCGCTTTTCTTCTTGAGCTATGGGAACTGGTGAACAGGATATAGACCTGTTTTGGGAGATATTTTGCTGCAAAAGCTTTTTAGTAGATAATGTCTGCCGGATTTTGATATACTTTAGAGGATGCTTTCACTTGAAGCGGACTGGAGCTAGACCTAAGATAGCTATTCATTCAGAAATGAAGGGGTATGAACGATGAGCAGAGAACCGATTTGAAGATAACCCCAGTGTAATTGAAGCAGAAGCAGGAATTTTATATATGAAGGGATATGTGTAATGAA
>DOJM01000455.1:261-2976 GCA_003529225.1 Paenibacillus sp. | reverse complement strand
TCCGTGTTAGTCCTGCAAGAAGAAGTATCCCTGCTTCGCTGGGTTGGAATTTTCGTTGTTCTGATCGGAATTGCTGCACCACAAATTATACCGATCCGAACAGGGGAAAAGTCACCTAAACCATCCTCCAAACAATCACTCCGTAAGGTAGAACTGTGAACTGTAAAATGACATCGATGGTATGGTGGGATCCTGAGTCGGATTACATCATTCATCGGTGTTTTTTGTGTTGAGGATGTAAAGTGCTCCAAGTAAACCTGTAAAAGTACATTTTCCAATGATACGAAGATTGCTAATCTACTATTTCCTGCAAAACCGCAGTTATTCTTGCACCAGAGGGAGTCTTCGAGCTATAAGTAAGGATATACCTGTATATTTACAGGCTTTCTCTAGTCAAGAGGGATATGGTGGATTAGGTTATGAACCTGAATACGTGAAAATTCTTGTAAATATTATGAAAAAATAATTGAATTCTATGAAAACATGTCACTTTTTTTACTTTCATAAATTGACAATGATAAATACGTGGTATATATTGGTTTGTAGAAATAGGTCGAATATACTACTCTGCAACATATTATGTATACTCTATACTATATTGAGAGTATATCTGAACGAACGACAATTACATAAGTTTTGGCACACTAATCGAAAGGGTAGCTCGCAAAGCTTTGGAATCTAAGAGTCTCTGACTTATGATCGTCCGGCTGCAATTAACATCGTTATTTGCAGTCGGGCGTTTTTGTGTTGAGAAAACGGAAGAAGAGGGTGGAAAGGGGAGATGAACAAAAAAATCACAGCCATCCTGCTTATGGTTATCGGAATCGTGTTATTGGTATCTCCCAAAATGACGGAGATGTATCACGATTATCAGCAGGAACAACTATTAAAGGAATGGCACGCGAGTCTTCTTAATCTTGATAAAGTAGAAGAACCTACAGAGCAAGCACAGAATGGAGCCGTGAAGCCCGCATCTACCCTTCCCGCAATCCAAGGCAATGAAGATAATACAACAGTCCAGTCTCCAGACGATGAAGCTGCAGAAGGAATTCTGACGATTGACAAAATAGACTTAAAACTCCCCATACTTCATGGAGCAACGCAAGAAAACATGAAGAAGACCGTCGCCAGTATTGCAAATACAGGTAAGGCGGGAGAAATCGGGAATTATACCGTAGCGGGTCACCGAAATCGGACATATGGACGGAATTTCAACAGGTTGGACGAAATGGTTGTGGGGGATCACATCGAGATCAATAATGGAAAGAAGCAGTTCGATTATACGGTGACGGAAAAGTTATATGTCAAGCCAGATGAGGTGTGGGTACTGAAACCTGACGGCAAGGATAAGGAAATTACGCTTATTACTTGTGATCCAATGATCAACCCTACGCATCGACTGATCATTAAAGGAAAAATAATAGATTAGACCAAATGCAGCTTGGGAAAAAACAAAAAATTAGGAGGACACAGTATGAAAAGGCAGTCAAAAAGAGTGTTTTTAATGTTTTTAACGCTCATGATCTTTATGTTTACGATAGGTCAGAGTCTTGTACCAATGATAGCAAATGCTCAAGAATTAGCTACAACCGGATTTGTTGATAGTTTTACAATTGACAAAACTACACTGAATTATGGCGAACAAACTGAAATAAAAGTAAATTTTAGTGATAAATCAGGCAACCAGATGAAGGCTGGAGACACACTAACATTAACATTACCTCCGGAATTGCAAGGATTTACGAGTACTATCCCATTAAAAAATGAAGCAGGAACTGATTTTGGTACGGTTCAAATAACAACAACGAATGTGATATGCACATTTACTAATGTAGTGGAGACTCTTCAAAATATTAGAGGGAATTTTTATTTTACAGTTCGAGCTACTAATGTAGCAACGGATCAAAAGAAAGATGTTGAAACAAATTTAGGTACAAATTTAGATAAGCAAACTATAACGATTGCCGGTCCAACCAGTGGCGGTTCTGGTTCTAAGCCATTTTTCTACAAAGCTGGTGATATCCAGCCGGACAAGGCGGATCAAGTGCGTTGGTTTTTGAATATAAACTTAAACAAAGAATATTTAAGTCGCGATATTGTTGTGTCTGATCGTTTGCAGGACGGTCAAACTCTTAATAAAGATAGTTTTCGGATAGTGGTTGATAACAGAGAGTCTTTATCAATTGAAGAATTTCGTCAGCAACGTTATGGAGATATTCAGTTTAATGACGATGGTCAATCATTTAAAGTCGTGATTAACTGGAATATGGGAAGTGCTAGGTCTTTTACAGTTTCTTATACAAGTACGATAACGGAAAGCGGAAAGAGCCAAGAATTTTTAAAGAATCATTATGAGATTGATTACCAAATTCTGTACAAGGACTCGGGTTCTGAGTCGGATAGTGCCATAGTCAGAAATATAGACATGGGCGGCGCTGCTGATGGAGATTTACCGCCTAAAGGAACATTAAGAATCGTTAAGCACATTGACGGGGATAAAGATAAAGTCATCCCGAATGTCACATTTAATGTGTATAAAGAGTCAGGTGAACAAATTGGTGGTACCTTGACAACAGATGACAAAGGTATGGTTGAAGTTCCTGACTTAGTTGTAGGAAACTACTATGTGCAAGAGATTCATGCTCCAGACTATCTGGATTTCGACCCTCAAGCGAAAGTAAGCTTTACGATGGATGTGAATGCTGAAAAAGGCAT
>DOJM01000455.1:0-223 GCA_003529225.1 Paenibacillus sp. | reverse complement strand
TATGATTCCGAATAAGGTGAAGACAACATCCATTTCAGGAACAAAAACATGGAATGATAACAATGCATCAGATCGTCCAAGCACCATTCAAGTAGATTTACTGCAAAATGGTACTGTGATCAAAACCCAAGGCGTAACAGCAGCCAACGGTTGGGGTTATACATTTGCAGATGTACCTGGGTATGATGCTGACGGAAATGCTTATACGTATACCGTGAAAGAA
>DOJM01000454.1:15564-16971 GCA_003529225.1 Paenibacillus sp. | reverse complement strand
CTTGCCCATAATTTCCTGGGGATCGCTACTGCCTAAACCACGAAGCAGTACTGGATCATTCTCAGGAAGTAAGGACTCCACTGAATATTCTGTGATTCGTGCAGAGCCTATTGAATCAGGCAGACGAAAACTTTCTCTGTCTATGTTAGACAGCACATATCCCAATTTACTTCCGCCCAAGAGTTCAACCGACTCAACATCAGTTATTATTCCCGCATTGAATAAAGGAATTCCCCCGGAAGAAGGGGTTGCAAATTGTATCCGCTGTTGAAGTGTTCGCTTCCTAGTTTCACCGCTTAGCATCAATGAAGAATTCTTTGGAATACCGGACAGATTAAGCGGCATAAACTCTTCGCCCCCCCTGATCCATCGGCGACCGTCATAGTAAGCAATGCTCTCACCTCGCCAGTAAGTACGCTCGCTAGTTATAGCTGTAAAGACTGGTTCAGTATTGCGGGATAACGGGGCACCGAGTTCACCGTCATTCGAACTATACCCTGTTGTTCCAGAAGCATTAGACGCCTTATCTTCTGGCAAATGCCCTGAAGCCCAAGTCTGCAGCTTCTGAAATGTCGATTGCAGCATAAGCTCGCTGGTTGGTCTTGCCCCGAGCAGCTGCCCACCGAACCATGCTGTTGTCATTACGACAATGGCTGCCGCCAAAGTCAGCCCTCCCCAACGCGCATAAGGCAGTGTAGTAACCCCCTCACGTTCTCTAAGACGCAGGAGACCACTCATCGCGTGCATCCAAAAGATAAGACCCATTGATATCATAATATCCATTGTGGTATTGACATCAAAGCCCATATCCAAGACCAGCAAGTAAATGATTGTAACCGCTGTGAATAGCACTGTACTCCCTCGGAAGAGTGCAAGCTGCTGTACTGAGGATATCAATAGCCCCCAACCGACAATCAATATCAAAAGCCTGCTGATCTCGCTTAACTGAGAGACATGTCCAGAGAGAAGCAGAATGAGATCATTCGGAATTTCGTCCGCATAAATCCCTAGCCACCCTATACCTTCGCCTCCACTACATAAGTAAAGCCACGCTGAAACAGTAATAAGAAATGGAATACTTAGAAGTAGCCACCCCGGAATCTGAAATATCCCCCATAACAGCAACACTACCGCCAATACCATTAGAACTTGTAGCATCTTGGAGGTATCTTCTAATAAAGCAGACCTATATAAAGGGAGTAACCATTCAATAAATAGCCCCATAATGGTCAAAGAGAACAGCAAACGATAGTACAGAGGCACTTTTCTCTGCTTACCGGCGTGACTGTTCTCCATTTGCCCCAAATTGAACTGAAAGCCATTCATAGCCAGCTCTGTATCACCCGATTTCCCTTTACCGTAGCGTTGGTTTTCCGGATGATTCATGGAACTCTACCTCCCTGAATC
>DOJM01000454.1:13104-15522 GCA_003529225.1 Paenibacillus sp. | reverse complement strand
CCCCTTCCAGGCTGGCGAGCCTCCCCTGGCTTCGGTGCTGATTGATCCCATGCATAATAAAGCTCCACCTTCACACCTTGCATCAAGAACTTAGCAATGACCTTGGCTGATTCCTCTTCTAGTCGTCCCGTAATAATGGCTACTGTCATCCCCGGAATCCAGCCTCGGGAAGCATCATCAAGCAGCAGCGACAGGTTTCTAGTGCCATCCAGAGAAATTTCAGTCAGAATATCCAGCACTCTCCCTGGGATTTTACCCAGACCTTCATGTCTAGCCATACCTTCTGGCCAACCGCCACTGAACAACTGAACATAAGCACCTGAACGCTCAGCGGAGAGCATCAGCCCCATCGCTGTCGACACCGCTTTCTCAAATACTGGAGGCGAATCGTCTCGGCTTCCACGAGGTTTAAGCGCATCTGTAGGAACCTCGTAGCTGAGCGGGTCATTAGAGAGCACAATACAGGTCATTCTTGCCTTTTCCCGTTCTGGAACTTTGCTCTGCAACGCTCCCGTTCTTGCACTATTCTTCCAATGAATTCGGCTAAGTGGATCTCCTGGCTCATAATCCCTGGATTCCAAAGCCTCATCACTGAAACTTCTTCCCCGTCTAGAATACAAGGTGTCACCCGTCATAAAACCGCTATCTGGTAAAGTTCCACCAAAGTATAAAGGCGCTGGCAGCACCTTAAAACTCTGTCCTCCATCCGGTTCAGATCTTCCCGTGAACCAACCCGGAAAATCTCCCCAAGTTACTCTACAGCCCAGCAGATGATGATTGCCGCGAGATAANNTGTGTATGAAAAAGAACGTTTGAATCCAGGAAATATCAGCTTCTGATGATGGCTATCGCCCCAATAATCGGCAATGGTCATCCAAGGAAGAGGCAACCGGGAAGAGAAGCTCAGCTGTACCTTCACATGAAGTGTATTTCCAGCCATCGGTCTCGCAGGAGTAATCGTACGAACTAGCTTAATCGTCCGTGGACCAGAGAGCTGAAGCATAAGTCCACCGAGCATAATCACTCCAACAACGATCAGGAGAAACAGCAAAGACGGACCTCCTCGCCAAACATATAAAGCACCTATAATTCCAGCCACAGTTAGCATCCTTAACCATTGCATCAGAGCACTTCGGNTACGCGGATAAGAAAAGCTTTTGACACTTCCGGCATCTTTCTTCAATTGATCCATTAGTGATGAAGAGGACAATGGGACACCCATCCTTTGGTCATAGACTTGTTCCTAGCTCAGGAACTTATTACTATCTATTCTTCCCATGAAAAAGGGTGCCCAGACATTTGATTTTTCTTTTTACTAGACAGCCTCAGCTCTTCTTTCAGAATGTTTTAACTCGGCGTTCTACTTCAGTAACGCTTATATTAAGCGGAGGATGACCTGATGTCTCCAGCAGTTCTCGTAGCGATACCCAGATCGATCCACCAATCATTTCTACCTTCGCATCAATTGTCTTTTGACTGTTATCAGGATGGTTTAGAATCAATTGTTTGTTCATTACATCGGCAACGATCGCTTTCCCGTTCCAATCTATTTCTCCACTTCGGCTATTCACATCCCAGCTAACTCGCNNCCCTCCAAGCCGTTCAATTACAGCACGAAGCGGGACCATATACTGCCCATTCCGCACGGAATATTCCCCGGGATTCAGCTTCGTCTCCAGCTTTCCGACCTCCAGAATCAATGGCTTTCCAGGCGCAAAGAGCTCCGCATTCGGTGTGATATTTGAGGCGACCCAAGCTTTTGAAGGCTTTTCCCGCCCCAAATTAGTGGCTTTTGAAGAGACTCTAAATTGCACAGGTTCTACCGTTTCATCCAATAGGCCAAAGTCATATCCAGCTGCCTTATAGCGTGCAATAATGTCCGGCAGCGCTTTGACGCTCTCTTGATGACCGCCACCATCATGTAGCAGTAAAATAACCTGGGAAGACTTCATATCCATTGTGGATTCCTTCAAAATTTCTGAGGCTGGCACGCCTTTCCTTTTTGAATCGCCGCTATCCACCGTCCAATCCATCACCTTATAACCTGCTTGCTTCAATAAATTGAAGTAGGTATTATCAAAATGATCATAGGTTCCACCTGGGGCGCGGATAAGCTGTGGACGAACNNTAATTTGATTCCAAAATTCCGTGAATCCACTATATAAATCATGGTAATTATGATTATAGGTATGATTGCCAATGGCATGGCCCTGTTCCCATATGGAGTCAATGAGCTCAGGATGGCTTTTCGCTTGATTACCAAGTACAAAAAAGGTTGCCTTCACACCTTCCTGATGTAAAATTTCAAGTACATTGAAGGTGTTACCGCTAGGTCCGTCGTCAAATGTAATATAGACTGTTTTTTTAGATTTTTTGGCTGCTGTATTTGCAGAACTCGTTGTTGAAACCTTGGATATT
>DOJM01000454.1:8450-13096 GCA_003529225.1 Paenibacillus sp. | reverse complement strand
GAGTTGAGTCACAGTAAGGGCCGCACTTGAAGAGGAGTAAACTTCCGGAGATGCAGAAGCGAGTGGTTCTACTGCAGATGGCAAATCTTGCATCGTCGCTGCGGTAAGCTTATTCTTAACAGATACAGACTCCGTGCTAGCGGGCTGCAAAGATCGGAGCTCCCATGAATTCAAGTTTTTCCCTAAACTCCATCCGAGCATTACGATGAATATTACAACCATAACGAGCAATCCGCTTATCAACTTTCGGCGGCTGTGTGCGCTTTTATTACCCTTCATCTTCTCTACCTCCAGCATTCTATTGGCTTAAAAAGCCATTTGGTAGATTGTATGAAGACAAGCTGTAAAATAGAATAAGGCTACTGCCTCTTGGAGAGTGACAATCTTATGGAAATGCTGAGTTTTATACAAGAATTATTCACCAAATATGGATATAGCGTATTATTTTTTGGATTACTTCTTGAGTTCGTTGCCTTACCCTTTCCCGGAGAGACCACTATGGCGTTTGCCGGTTTCCTTTCCTATACTGGGAGGCTTGATTTCTTTACGCTAATTGTAGTTGCTTTTGCAGGCACCACAGCTGGGATGACCCTCACCTATTTTGTCGGATTAAAAGCCGGTATGCCCTTTATCCAGCGATATGGCAAATGGTTTCTATTCTCACCTACTAAGCTAGAAAAAACACAGAAATGGTTTGAGAAATACGGAAGCTTTCTTATTTTTATCGGTTATTTCATTCCAGGGGTTCGTCACTTTACTGGTTACTTTGCTGGTATTATTGCGCTTCCCTTCCGTAAATTCGCCCTATATGCTTATAGTGGAGCCGTATTCTGGGTAGTGCTGTTTCTTAGCATCGGAAAGGTGTTTGGTCCACAGTGGATGGGCATCTTCCATTTGTTCGAGTCATATGCGCTTTGGATTATTTCTGGTGGTGCAGTAATAACAGCCCTTGTGATCNNCCTCTTCCCTGGCAAAGCTGCCACTCAGATTCAGGCTCAGATTAAAAAACCTTCCAAGGAGCGGTGAAATTCACCGCTCTTCTTACTACGTATCGACGCATACACTGCCAATAGTATAGCAATTACAGAAAACCCTGCTCCCCCAGCAAAACCCAGCGCCCGAGGCTCCATCCATGCTTTATTTTCGAGAATTTGCTAAGATGTAGTACATCATTACATAACGAAATTATCCGAAAAGGAGGGCTCTACCTTTTGAAAATTGATCGATTGCTCTCTATCGTCATTCTACTAATGAACCGGCGTCTCATTCAGGCGAAGGAGCTTGCCGACATGTTCGAAGTGTCCGTTCGCACCATTTACCGTGATATTGAAAGTATTAATGGGGCTGGAATTCCTATCGTCACCTATCAGGGATCGGGTGGTGGTATCGGCCTTATGGAAGGCTACCGGTTAGACCGCAATGTATTGACCGACCGCGAGCTGGCTGATATTTTCTCCGCTCTGCAAAGCGTCTCCTCTTATGGCGGAACTGAACACACTCTGCTCATGGAGAAGATCAGTNNATTTCTCTCCTTGGGGGCTTCAGCCTATCCTAGAAGAGAAGATTGCAACTTTAAAAGAGGCGCTGGAAGAAAACAGAACTGTGGCCTTTGATTATATCAATGCCGAGGGGCAATCCAGTCAGCGTTCTGTTGAGCCCTATACTTTAGTCTTAAAAGGACAAGCNNATTTCAGATTATTCAAGCTGCATCGTATGAAAGGACTCGTTAAAGAAAAACGGGAATTCATAAGAGAAGATAGGGACATGCAGGAGCTGCCCTGGAGCACTGATTATCAGCGAGTGACTTCAGCCTCAGTAGTGTCGCCAATCCTTCTGCACTTCACAGCAGAAGGGAGACATCTTGCGGAAGATCGCTTTGACTCCACTGAGCTTCAACCGGACGGACATGGTGGATATAACGTGTCCATCCATTATCCCGAAGACGGATGGCTCTATGGTTTCTTGCTCAGCTTCGGAACGGCTTTAGAAGTGCTAGAGCCGGAACATATTCGTCAGAAGCTTGGGGAGTTAGCTCTTGGGGTTGCCAAAAAATATGCAACCTAGCTTTAAACCTGACGGTATGTCGTCAGATTCATAGTTCTATAATGTACTTAAAGCGAGTGCTCATAAGCTTCGCGTACTTTTAAAAGGAGTGCTGTATATGGAACAAGAGCATGTAGGACAATTAAAAGATGAGCCGAAATTTTGTCAAAGCTGTGGGATGCCTATGCCTACGGAAGATTTACTTGGAACGAACAAGGAAGGCCAAAAAATCGAGGATTATTGTGTATACTGCTACGAAGATGGAGCATTCAAACAGCCTGACATTACGCTGCAAGAAATGGCTGACATTTGTACAGGCTACTTGGTTCAAGAAGGAATGGACGAGGCTGTCGCCCGTAAATTACTCGCTGAACAGCTGCCTCATCTGAAACGGTGGAGAGGCGTAGCCAGCTCTCCTTCAATGAACTAATAATCAGCACAAAAAAGCGGACCAAGTGAATTCTTGGTCCGCTTTTTATAGGCAGCTCGTCTATATGTTGCCTTATTAAGCTCAGGTCAGACTGTAGGAGCCATCAAGCAGGGTCTGCTGCAGCGGTTTAACTGATTGTTCTAAATCAGATACCGTATTGCCTTCCATATTGCTGGCAATAGACATCATCAGTTTGATCCGATTCGCTTGGTTAACTACACTAACTCCAGCATCATAATCAATGGCGACGATATTTGCGCCGGGATATAACTCCTTAAGGCCCTTAATCATCCCACGCCCGGTAATATGATTGGGCAAGCAGGCGAACGGCTGAATACAAGCAATATTATTCACACCATTATCCAGCAGATCCATCATTTCTGCAGTCAGGAACCATCCCTCACCCATCTGATTTCCTACGGATACCAGTCGGCTGGCCTTCTCAGCAAGACCATAAATATTTTCCCGTCCTTTAGCCAGTCCGGCATCCTCAAGAGCTACCTTTATCGGCTTACGATAAATCTCCAGATAGGAGATCAACATCGGATTAATATATCCTAGTCGTTTACTTTTGCCGAATTGCTCGGCTTTGTAGATCGGATTATACACGCAATAAAAGATGAAATCTAAGAAGTCTGGCATTACCGCTTCTCCGCCCTCCGCCTCAATCATCTCGATGATGCGGTTGTTGGCGTCCGGGTGAAATTTAATCAGGATCTCTCCAACAATGCCTACTCTTGGTTTAGTAGCACCTGTAACGGGCAGCTTACAGAAATCGGCTACAATTTCACGAATCAGACGTTTATATTCTCGGAACGAGAAGTTGACTAGGCTGACCTTACAGCGCTCCATCCCCTTACGGAATAAACGTTCAGCACTCCCTGGAACGACCTCATACGGCCTATAATGATTTAGCAACCGCATCATTAGATCACCATAGCAAGCCGCAGCGATCAGCCGATTTGCCAGCTTAAGACTGATTCGGAAGCCTGGCTGGTTCTCCATTCCAGAAGCATTCAGCGAAATCACAGGAATCTGTTCGAGGTCTGAATCCTTTAAGGCTTTGCGGAGCAAAGAAATATAGTTCGTCGCCCGGCAGCCACCGCCCGTCTGTGACATGATTACGGCGGTACGATTCGGATCATAGTCCCCACTCTTCAGTGCCGACAGAATCTGCCCTATCGTTACAATAGCGGGATAACATGCATCATTGTTAACGTATCTAAGGCCCTCTTCCGTCTCTTCAGGTCCAGTGGTTTCAAGGATCTTGAGACGGTATCCCGCATCGCGGAAAACCTGCTCAAACAATTCAAAATGAATGGGCGACATCTGCGGCGCAAGGATCGTGTACGTTTCTTTCATTTCCTTCGTGAATGCTACATTAGCCTGTATTTTAGGCGGCTTCTGTGGCAGCACCTTTCCTTTTTCCCGTTCGCGCATCGCTGCCAGCAGTGAACGCAGCCGAATGCGCGCAGCGCCAAGGTTGCTAATCTCATCGATTTTAATCAGCGTATATACTTTGTTATGCCTTTCCATAATGTCTTGTACGGCATCACATGTAATCGCATCTATCCCACAACCGAAGGAAGTCAATTGAACGAGCTCCAGGTCGGTTCGGACTGCGGCAAGGCGGGCTGCGCGGTACATTCGGGCATGATAGGTCCACTGATTAACAACCGCCACATCCCCTTCACTTCGGTCCAGATGGCAGACAGAATCTTCTGTCAGTACGGCGAGTCCCATTCCGGTAATCATATCTGCTATGCCATGATTAATCTCAGGATCCGCATGATAAGGGTGACCACAGAGAAGTATCCCCTTGTTCCCAGTGCTGGCAAGATACGCAAGCGTCTCTTCACCTTTGGTGCGCACATCACTTTTCGCGCGATCAGCTTCTGTAAGTCCCGCCTGCACAGCATTCGCAATTTCTTCTCTTGGAATCCCTGTAAATGTCTTCACGAGTCCCTTAGTCAGCGCAGATCTATCGTCGAAGGTCAGAAACGGGCTGACCAGCGTGATTCCATTCTCCTTTAGCCCATCCATATTGTTGCGAATGACCTCAGGATAAGAGGCGACCACCGGACAATTGAAATGATTATCCGCTGCTTCATCTTCCTTCTTCTCATACACTACGGCAGGATAAAAAATAAAATCGACGCCTTTACCAATCAAG
>DOJM01000454.1:5208-8301 GCA_003529225.1 Paenibacillus sp. | reverse complement strand
ATACTGCATCAAATTTGGCAGTACATTCTTCTCTTTCCTGCCTCCTGCACCACGCTCGCAGCGATTACCTGTAACGTAGAAGCTCTTGTCCGGGAACCGGCTGATCGTTAACGCACAGTTATTTCCACAGTGGCCACAGCGACCTGAAGACACCTCGTACTTAAAGCCTGCTATTTCCTCCGGTCCAAGCAGTGTACTTTTTCCGTCAGCCCCTGCCTGCTCACGAGCAATCAGTGCACAACCGTACGCTCCCATAACGCCAGCAATATCCGGTCTGACTACCGTTCTCCCCGTTAGGCGCTCAAAGGCCCGCAATACAGCTTCGTTATAGAAGGTGCCGCCCTGAACAATAATATTTCGCCCTAAATCCTCAGAGTTGCGAATTTTAATTACTTTTTGCAGGGCATTCTTAATCACGGAATAGGCAAGACCTGCTGAAAGATCGGCCAGCGACGCGCCTTCCTTCTGAACCTGCTTCACTTTAGAATTCATGAATACTGTGCAGCGTGAACCTAAATTAACCGGTTTGGCCGCTTCCAGCGCTGACTTGGCGAACGCCTCGATACCTAACCCGAGCGCAGAAGCAAAGCTCTCCAGAAAAGAGCCGCAGCCTGCCGAACAAGCTTCATTGAGCATCAGACTGTCGATAGCGCCGCCGCGGATCTTGATGCATTTCATGTCCTGTCCGCCGATATCCAGAATAAAGTCTACCTCCGGCATAAACTTAGAAGCAGCCTTGTAATGAGCAACCGTCTCTACTTCACCGCCGTCCGTCCATAAAGCGGCTTTGATTAACCCCTCTCCATAACCTGTTACATAAGAACCTGCAATATAACAGCCTTCCGGTAGAACCCGATACATTTCCTTCAGCGCCTCACTGACAGAATACAAGGGATTCCCCTTGTTGCTGCCATAAAAGGTATGTAGAATTTCGTCAGCAGAGCCGGTCAATACGAGTTTGGTTGTTGTTGAACCCGCATCGATCCCGAGATAGCAAGGGCCACGATACACAGCCAGGTCTGATCTGGCAACAGAAGCTTTACCATGGCGATTACGGAACGCAGCAAGCTCTTCGGGGTTCTCAAACAGCGGTGGTAATTCAGCGTCTGCTGCCCGATCCGCTGTAAAATCCACATCCGCTATTCGCGCGATCCAGCCTGAAAGCGGCAAAATAGTAGGATCCGCTTCAGAAAGTGCAGATCCAATCGCTACGAAATACTGCGACCGCTCGGGGAAAAGAATATCTGACTCCGCAAGTTCAAGCATCTCCGCAAAACGCTGACGAAGGGCTGGCAGGAAGGTTAACGGCCCGCCAAGGAAAGCCACCCGTCCGCGAATCGGACGTCCGCAGGCGAGACCACTGATCGTCTGATTGACGATGCTCTGAAAGATTGAAGCAGCCACATCCTCACGTAGAGCCCCTTCGTTTAGTAGCGGCTGCACATCGCTTTTGGCGAATACACCGCAGCGTGAAGCGATAGGATAGATTCGATCATGCTTCTCTGCTAATTCGTTTAAGCCCGCTGGGTCGGTCTGTAGCAGCGATGCCATTTGATCAATGAATGCTCCCGTTCCACCCGCGCAAGCCGTATTCATACGCTGCTCAATGCCGCCTCGGAGATAAATTATCTTGGCATCCTCACCACCCAGTTCAATCGCCGTATCGCATTCTGGAATCAGCTCGCCAATCGCCTTCGTACAGGCGATCACCTCCTGAACGAACGGTACGCCTCCCAGTTTGGATAAAGATAAGCCTGAGGAACCGCTTACAGTAAGGGCTGCGCCTCTCTCAGGAAATCTGCTCTGTACATCAGATAGAAGAGAGAGGGCTGCTTTTTTTATATCGCTATAATGTCTTACATAGTCCTGATAAACAATAGTGTTACGCTCTATAACAACCAATTTTGCAGTAGTTGATCCGATATCAAGGCCAATACGCAGCATTATCACTACACCACCTCGTCTTGCTCCAAATTTGAAGCAATTATGAGGAAACTATATCATGACAACACCTTATGAAAGCTGTTAAAAATGTAACAGACTTTCACAAAAAGTTATTAACAAACTTTATGATTTGGAAATCCCTGCTATGGCTGATGCTACATGACCTTTCACTCGTATTTTCCGCCATTCCTCGACTAAGGTCCCCTGCTCATCGATCAGAAAAGTAGAACGTACTATGCCCATGTATTCTCTACCATAGAGCTTCTTAAGCTGCCATACACCGAACATTTCACTAACCTTATGATCCTCATCAGACAACAGTGGAAAGGGCAGACTATTCTTCTCCGTAAATCTCATATGCGATGCCAAGGGATCTGGACTGATGCCTAAAACAACCGCACCAAGCGTAGTAATCTGGTCATGGGCGTCACGGAACTCGCATGCCTCCTGTGTACAGGCTGGTGTCATATTTTTAGGATAAAAATATAAAATGACCTTTCGGCCCAGGTAATCACTTAAACTAACCTCTTGCCCGTTGGAAGACGGAAGGGTGAAATTCGGTACTTTTTGTCCTATCGCTACTTCGTTCAAGTTATATCCACTCCTTCTTGATATTGGTGGATTGAGCATGAATTGCGCGTATCCCCAAAAGAAACTATAATGTAGAGAATGTGAATGCGAAAGGAAGAACGAGAAATGCCACCTAGAAAGAAAAGGCACGCAAAGACTGGTAAGTCAAAAAAGAAACCGCTGCTTTGGACACTGGCCATTATACTCCTCCTTATTATCGGTGGAGCCATTTACTACTTTACAACCATTTACAATGAGCTTGGCAGCATGTCGAACACCGAGAATTCACCATTCAAGAATGCTGAAACCGTTGATGTTGACACGCCAGAGCCTCCAAAGTGGGAAGGTACAGAACCTGTTAATATACTACTAATGGGTGTGGATGCCCGCGGTGTACAGAAGGGGGAAATTCCTCGTTCCGATACAATGCTCGTCGCCTCACTTGATCCCGTGAAGAAGAAAATCAGCGTATTCTCAATTCTTAGAGACACTTACGTTCCGATTCCAGATCACGGCGAAAAACGTATTAATTCAGCTATCATTTATGGACCTAACACGGCGATGCAGACTGTAAGCGAT
>DOJM01000454.1:4876-5196 GCA_003529225.1 Paenibacillus sp. | reverse complement strand
CTTCCAAGGATTCATCAAGCTAGTAGATGCCGTTGGTGGTGTAGATTATGAAGTCGAGAAGGACATGGTGTACAAGACCATTGCAGATGGTCCCGAATATGACATTGATCTTAAAAAGGGATATCAGCATCTCGACGGTAATAAAGCTTTGCAATATGTACGTTTTCGACATGATGCTACCTCCGACTTCACTCGGACTGAGCGCCAACGTGCATTTCTCAAGGTTGTAGCTGACAAACTGATCCAGACCACATCCATAATCAAGCTACCGAATATTCTAGGTCAAGTTACACCTTATATCGAAACCAATATGTCAGTAA
>DOJM01000454.1:380-4803 GCA_003529225.1 Paenibacillus sp. | reverse complement strand
ATAGGCATTCGCAGTAAGGAGAGATTGAAGGAATTTGTGCAGGATACCTTAAATGGTCCTGAGCCTACGCCTACACCTTCACCAGAGACTACTTCAAATAGTAATACAAGCGGAACCAAGTAAGGATCTGACAAGCAACGTCCACAAGTAGACACAGCAGGCAATGGTATAATACGGGCGGACAGCGGAAACACCGATGTTCGCCCTTTCCCATGAGCATCGACAATCGAAAGGATGATCACATTATGAATCGTTCCACATCTGAACAACTTTATCACGAAGCCCTCCAGCATATCGTTGGAGGTGTAAATAGCCCTTCCCGCTCTTTTAAAGCCGTTGGAGGCGGAGCACCTGTATTTATGAAACGTGCCAGTGGATCTCACTTCTGGGATGTAGATGGCAATGAATATATCGACTATCTCCAAGCCTATGGACCGATCATTACCGGCCATGCTCACCCACATATAACGAAGGCAATTACCATAGCAGCTGAGAATGGTGTCCTTTACGGAACCCCAACAGAGCTCGAAATCAAGCTTGCTAAAATGCTTAAAGAAGCTATTCCGTCTATGGATAAAGTCCGGTTTGTCAATTCCGGCACAGAAGCGGTTATGACTACCATTCGTGTCGCTCGTGCTTATACAAAGCGCAGCAAAATCGTGAAATTCGCTGGCTGTTATCACGGCCACTCTGATCTGGTGCTCGTAGCAGCAGGATCCGGGCCTTCTACGCTTGGTATTCCAGATAGTGCCGGCGTTCCTAGCAGTATTGCACAGGAAGTAATCACTGTTCCTTTTAATGATCTGGACAGCCTGCAAGAAGCACTGGAAAAATGGGGCGAAGATGTCGCCGCTGTAATGGTTGAACCGATCGTCGGTAATTTCGGTATGGTGATGCCGAAGCCCGGATTCCTCGAAGGACTCTGCAAGCTGGCTCATGATAACGGCTCACTCGTTATTTATGACGAAGTCATTACTGCCTTCCGCTTCCACTATGGTTCCACACAGACATATGCAGGACTGGATAACCATGAAGACATTACTCCTGACCTTACAGCACTCGGCAAAATCATCGGCGGCGGCCTACCGATCGGCGCGTACGGCGGACGTAAGCATGTGATGGAACAAGTAGCCCCACTAGGACCGGCATACCAAGCGGGAACAATGGCGGGAAATCCTGCTTCCATTTCCGCAGGGATCGCCTGTCTGGAAGTGCTGAGTGCAGAAGGCGTATACGATGAGATGGAACGGCTTGCGATCCGTCTCGTCGACGGACTCCAGGAATCTGCTGACCGTCATGGCATTCCACTGACGATCAACCGCATCCGTGGTTCATTCTCTACTCATTTCTGCAAGCATCCAGTTACGAATTACGATGAGGCACAGGATACAGATGGCGAATTGTTCGCTAGCTTCTTCCGTCACATGTTGAACCGCGGGATTAACCTTGCCCCTTCGAAATATGAAGCTTGGTTCCTGACCACAGCACATACCGTTACTGATATCGAAGCTACGCTAATTGCAGCAGAAGCGTCATTCCGTGCTATGGCGGCTGAGAAATAAGACGTTATTTACGGCCACTAAACATACTAAAACCTACCACCAAGCTTCTGGTGGTAGGTTTTTTTGCATAGGTACTATTCGAAGTCTACTTGCTTGTCCAATATAATCTCCGTCATTGAAGGCCCAAACATTCTATCTTCACCAGGTATTAAGGAAAATTGAACCGTATCCAGATCCGTTGGTAGCGGTGGCCAGACCAAGAATTTCATTTGTGTATGTGCGCCCCCTCCGTGGCCTCCATGCGGTTGGATTTCATAGGCTGCCTCACTCATAATTTCCAATGTTAGGGCGGCTCTAAGATGAACGTGCTCCACCGTTTCTTTTAAATACTTAATTTCCACAGTAACGATGCTGAGAGCTTCATACTGCATAGCATGTGTAAGTGTATATTCGCAATCTTCGAGGACTATCCGCTTCACGATTGGAAGTACACCGAGAAGCAAGCCGGGTTCTTCCCAATATTTNNCTCATTCAGACTGTGTATATACTGTACAATCTGAGAAGTGTCCATCTCGAATCTAGTTGACCACTCCTCAAGGACCTCACTTTCGGGGGAAAACCGTTTCTTGCCTGTTATAGCTTTACGTTCCTGAATCAATGATAAAATCTGCTCATCAATCTTCTTAACCTCATCATTATATTCGTTGACCACGCCTCTTATTGGCATTCTACCCCAACCCATTTAATAACCTCCTTCTGATAATAAAGTTAATTTCTACCCATTAGCTACATGGTACCTCCTGTGGATTAATTTGTAAAATATTTGAAATCATCAATCTTGCAGATAGCAAAAAAAAGCATGCGCCCCTCAGCTTTATGCTGTAAGACCACACGCTTTACAATTCAGAGATTTTCTTTTACTCGTACAAGTTACGGATTTCCACTCCCTGAGGAAGCTTGAATGGATTTTCCTTGTTGATTCGGTCGTAGAACATGATCCCATCGAGATGATCAATCTCATGCTGGATGATGATGGCTTGGTAGCCCTTAAATTTAAGGACGACCTCCTTACCCTCAAGATCATATCCCTTTACCTTTACAGATTCATAACGAGGTACAAATCCATGCACCGGTCGATCAACAGACAGACACCCCTCGCTCTCCGGTAAGTACACCATGGACATTGAATGACTTATGATCTTAGGGTTAACCCAAGCATGTTCTACAATTCTCCCTCTCTCGTCCGTAGAATACATCACGAACATACGCTTCAACAGTCCGATTTGATTCGCCGACAGACCTACGCCAGAACGTAAATTGTATTCTTCGGAAATCTCCGGGTCCTGACTGTTCTTCAGAAACTGAAGCATACATTGTAGAGTCTCACGATCCTCCTCCTGTAAAGGAAGCTCTACTGGTTGAGCCACGGTACGAAGCACGGGATGACCTTCCCGTACAATATCATCCATAGTGATGATATATTCAGCACTAAATTTTGAACTAGACAATATTCCATCCACCTTTGCCTTACGGGCTTAATTTAAAATACTTATGATATAGTATGCAGATTTATGGATTTATGAAAGCGGTTCGCAGTTTGCTACTATAATTAACATCAAATCCAAGTCCGGTCGCCAATGCGGCAAGGGGAAGATAAGTTTTATCTTCTTTGCCTACCTTTTGCAGAAAAGCAGGGGTATCAATGGCTACATTCTGTCCATTCACCTTAATAAATTTGCTACCGATCGTGATTNNATTACAACCGTCCGTCCACCGTATTCAATAGTCGCACTAGAGGTTTTATTATCCCACTTTCCGTTAGCCCCTACGGCATTTAGAATATCTTTAAGCGCCAAGAAGTTCTGGCCATTCTTAAGGATGGGCTTATTCGGCGTATTTAACTCTACACCCTTTACAACAATCGACATCGGTACAGTATCCGTTGCCATCGTCGCTACAGTGGGAATGCGGTATTCCCCCCATTGTAATTCAGCAAACACTTTTGCAATGGTCTCGTATCCGAGCTGCGTAGGGTGAAAATCCGCTTGTCCTGCCCCGATAATATGCGTGAGTGATCCCTCTGAGCCGGCAAACTTTGCCGCTACATGAGCTACTAATACCTTTGCTCCCTCTTGATTCATACTTGCAGACACACGATCTGCCGAATCCGTAAATTTCGCTGCTGCGGTCATCAATTTAGTGTACATTGCACCAAGAGCGANNATAATTGTTGCTTGAGGATTTACCGCACGAATATTCTCAAGACTCGCCTTCACATTCGTATTGTAATCCGCTAGCTTCTGCTCCAGCTGTGATTCGAAATCTGTATCTGTCAGCTCCTTCACCTGTAAGAAAAGACGGCTTACATCATTTCCCCCAATTGTAATCGTAATCAAATCAGCTTCCTTTAACTCTGATGCGATCTGCGGGGTTAACTTTACGAACTGCTCTATCCGTGGATCTGGAAGACCTGACTGAATACCTTCAGCGGTAATCACTGAGCCGTCCTTGATGGCTCCTGTGTAATTACGTAATCCAGCAGTGGTCAGTCCTAGAATACCATAATTGGTAAGCTCGCTCCGGCCATGATACCAACCCTGCTCCAGTAGTCGCTCCGCATAACCGTAAGGCTTGGTATTCACATCCGTCATTCCCGGCTCATATCCGGCAGTAATCGAATCGCCAAGAGCTACGATGCGAAAGACATCCTGACTTGCATCTTGTGCTGTAGACGTGTCAGCTGCATTTGCCGATCCGGCACCTACGCCAATCAGCACAGATAACAAAAGCATACTGCTTGTGCTAGCTGCTAAAATTCTTCTCCACTTGCTTAGCATCGTATCCCTCCCAAAATGTTCTAATTCTCATTCTACCATCCCTGATAGCAACGCAAAAGAGCGGCCTCCCATATTCGGGAAACC
>DOJM01000454.1:0-303 GCA_003529225.1 Paenibacillus sp. | reverse complement strand
TCTAGTTCATGTCCAATCTTACGATACCGGAGCGTCTCCTCCACAATAGGATCCATTGTGGTCTGGATACGGATTTCATACTTCGGAGAGATCTCACGGATTTCTTTAGCTATACGGTCACCCTGTTCCATCTCACCCTCAACCAACATTTCGCTTAGCTTGCGTTCCAGATCATCCTTCTCGCTCATGATGCATCGTCCTCCCTAAAGCTTATATCCTGTTGCTTCAGCATTCTTCAGTGACGAAACCAAATATTCGTGAATATGACCATTACTTGCTACTATATGACGAGTGCCAATATCG
>DOJM01000273.1:7507-7873 GCA_003529225.1 Paenibacillus sp. | reverse complement strand
GACGCAGCGTTACCAGCGTGATGTCTACTAATGGATAGATGGAGTTATCGAATGACTTCGGGAGGAGATAACAACAATGGCAAACAATGAGAAGGTTAAGCCGATCGGCGGGCCTCCAAGTGATGTTGAGCATATCAAGTCGGAGAGTAACTATCTGCGGGGTGCATTGGTTGAGACACTAAGCAATCCGATTACGGGTGGTCTACCTGAAGATGATAATCGGCTGCTAAAATTTCACGGAAGCTATATGCAGGATGACAGAGATTTGCGCAATGAACGGGAACGTCAGAAGCTGGAGCCAGCATTCCAGTTTATGCTTCGCGTAGTTGCCCCAGGTGGTGTAGCTACACCGGAACAATGGCTGGT
>DOJM01000273.1:6260-7372 GCA_003529225.1 Paenibacillus sp. | reverse complement strand
GAATCCTTATCAATCTGAGGTGCATGCAGAAGTCTATGAATGGGCGCGCAAAGTTAGTGATCATCTATCCCCACGTACTCCCGCTTACCATGAAATTTGGCTAGACGGTGAAAAGGTAGTGGATAGTTTAGGAGATCGGGAAGAAGTTGAACCGATCTATGGTCCGGTATATTTACCGCGTAAATTCAAGATTGGTCTTGCGGTACCCCCTTCAAATGACGTAGATGTGTTCTCGCAGGATCTAGGCTTCATCGCTATTCTTGAGAATGATAAGCTGGTAGGGTTCAACGTTTCTGTAGGCGGCGGTATGGGTATGACGCATGGAGATACCAGCACGTATCCTCAGCTTGGCCGTATCATTGGTTTTTGCCGTCCTGATCAATTGATCGATGTAGCGGAGAAGACAGTAACGATTCAGCGGGACTATGGAAATCGTTCTGTCCGCAAAAATGCACGGTTCAAGTATACGATCGACCGCCACGGTCTGGAATGGTTTGTCGATGAACTGCATGAAAGACTCGGATGGCAGCTTGAGGCGGCACGTGAGTACCATTTCGACCACAACGGAGATCGCTATGGCTGGGTGAAGGGCACCAATGGAAAATGGAATTTGACGCTTTATATCCAAAGCGGACGGATTCATGACCAAGAAGGGTACACATTGATGACTGGACTGCGGGAAATTGCCAAGATTCATACCGGGGATTTCCGGCTTACGCCGAATCAGAATTTAACGATTGCTAACGTAACCACTGCCAAAAAACGAAAAGTAGCTGAGCTGGCTAAACAGCATGGACTTACGGACGGAGCTCATCTGTCTGCGTTACGACGCAGTTCGATGTCTTGTGTGGCGCTACCAACCTGCGGACTTGCAATGGCTGAAGCAGAACGTTATTTGCCTTCGTTGATTGATAAGCTAGAGCTTGTCCTTGATGAAGCTGGTCTACGCGATGAGGAAATTGTGATCCGGATGACAGGCTGTCCTAATGGATGTGCAAGACCGGCACTAGGCGAAATCTCGTTTATTGGTAAAGGTCCAGGCAGATATAATATGTACTTGGGAGCAGGGTTTACGGGAGATCGCTTGAATAAAATGTATAAAGAAAACATAG
>DOJM01000273.1:5991-6253 GCA_003529225.1 Paenibacillus sp. | reverse complement strand
GATGACTAATCTAATATAGACTGAAATGGGTGTCCCAGAGCCTGCATGATGGCTGCTGGGGCACCTCTTTGTGGGTTGGCCTTACCTTAACCACATTTTTAATAAGAATAAGGGGAGTTTTTTAGTTTCAGACAGGAATAAATATTTTTTTTTGCATAATGATTTGGATTTCTCGTGTTTTTCTTTCATAATATAAAGGGGAAACTAAATACTAAAGAAGAGCCATTGCCCGAGAGTGATGTGTTCTGTACAGAAGAGGCGA
>DOJM01000273.1:4989-5905 GCA_003529225.1 Paenibacillus sp. | reverse complement strand
GGAGCGACTCCTGAGCAAAAGGGATATAACGGATATCCGTACGCAACCTGTGCATCTGTAAATGATGTAATCTGCCACGGATTTCCGAAGAAGGAACCACTCAAAGATGGAGATATAGTAACCATAGACATGGTAGTTAACTTAGATGGCTGGTTGGCAGATTCCGCGTGGTCATATGGGATTGGCAACATTAGTGAGCAGGCGACTAAATTGCTAGACACCACAAAAGAATCTTTATTCCGTGGTATCGAGCAGGCAGTTGCAGGCAACCGTATCGGGGATGTCGCTCATGCTATTCAAGTTTACGCAGAGTCTAATGGTTTTTCTGTTGTGCGTGATTTTATTGGCCATGGGATTGGTTCAGAAATGCATGAAGCACCAGAGGTACCTCACTATGGTCCGGCTGGCAGAGGACCTCGTCTTAAAGAGGGGATGGTATTTACCATTGAACCGATGCTGAACACAGGCAGCTACAGAACAAAGATTGATGCGGATGGTTGGACAGCACGTACCATTGATGGCAGTCTGTCAGCACAGTATGAACATACGCTAGCTATCACCCCACAAGGAACCATTATCCTGACTGAACTTTAATTTAGGGTTGAAAATAGACCTGGTTAGCTTCATCTTCTCATGATGTTGCTGATCAGGTCTATTTGTTGTTCAATTAATCAGTTAATCAGTAATGTTGCGAGTATAATATTCAATGATATCTTTTCGACGAATAATTCCGACAAACACGCCTTCTTTATCAATCACAGGAACAAAATTCTGATCTGCGGCGAGCGTCAACATATCCTCCATTTCGGCATTTATGAGAACGCTCTCGTTATGAACATGTTTCTGGATATCGCTTACTGGAACTTCTCCTATATTGTCAAAAGTTAGACCTGCTGTGTTTTTCAGCTTCCACAAT
>DOJM01000273.1:4478-4982 GCA_003529225.1 Paenibacillus sp. | reverse complement strand
ACATATTTTCCTTCATTATCAATAATAGGGATAGCCGTATAATGGTGCTGCTCTAATTGTTCTAAGGCTTCCAGCATGGATAGTGAGTTAGTGATATAGGCAACTTGATCTTTAGGCAACAAAAAAGAGGATATTTCCATCGGCATGAACTCCTTTGTATTGAGATTTTTTAGTTAGGCTACTTTTATTTAAACATACTTTTTGAAGGGANNGATAAGGTATATTATCCTAGAGTGGAGTTGTTAAGATGGCGTTATATCGTAGGCTTTCTTTAACGGTTAAATTTGTTCTGGTAGTAAGTTTAGTTATCATTGTTATCTTTTTCTTTAGTCTAATCGCGAATCTGCTTAATCTGCGAAGTGTGAGCATATCGAACGGTGAACTAGGGGCGGAAGTTGCTGGACGAAGTTATGCGGAAACTATTCAGAATAGTATGGTAGACATAGAGTCGGCAGCAAAGGTATTCACAGAAGTACTGGTTGAATCAAGAGAACATCAAACTTT
>DOJM01000273.1:0-4421 GCA_003529225.1 Paenibacillus sp. | reverse complement strand
CAATCGATGCTTGAGAATAGACCCGAGCTTTTTGCAATTAGTACAGTATGGGAACCCAATGCCTTCGATCAAAACGATAAGGCCAATATCAATAAGACGCCATATGATGATGGTACGGGGCGTTTTATTCCTTATGTTCTTAGGAATCAAGGTTCAATAACGGTTGAACCCTTAAAGAATTACGATGTAGAAGGTGCGGGTGATTATTACCTTATACCTAAAAAAGAGAAAAAACCGATCTACATTGAACCCTATTCCTATGAGACGACTGGTGGGGCTATAGAGATGATTTCGGTTATGCTGCCCATTTTGGACAAATCGGGCACTTTTCTTGGGACGGTAGGATTTGATGTTTCGTTATCAAAGCTCCAGGAGGACGCTGATAAATATAAACCTATGGGTGGATACGTTTCTCTAATCACGGGTAATGGTAAATATGCAGCTAATCCTAATGATCCAGAAAGTGTACTTAAAGATTTCGGTGATACGGAAGAGAAAGCTGCACTGTGGAGACAAGTGAAGAATGGGAAGACGGTTCAGGGGTACACCAAAAATTCCAAAGGAGCAAATGTACTTCGTATTTTTGTTCCGATTCCACTGCCAAAAAGCGATCAGGTATGGTATGCGCAGACTGCGATTCCTAAAGCTACAATCATGGCTGACTACGAACAAACGAAAACAGAATCATTTATCATCATGCTTGTTGGGATGCTGGTACTAGGAATAGTTATAGTCTTTCAATTATGGTTAATGGTGATCAAACCGCTTCGAGTATTATCTGAGAAATTGCAGCTTATGGCTCAAGGGGATTTAACACAAACCTTGCAGGTTCGAAATGATGATGAATTCGGTAAGATGTCTTCACATTTCAACCAGATGACACATAAGCTTCGAGAAATGTTTGGACTTGTGGCTGATTTATCGATGTCAGTGGGTGCTACTTCTGAAGAGTTGACAGCAAACGCTGAACAGACAGGGAAAGCTGCTGAGCAGATTGCTGTGGCTATCGGACGAGTCGCCGAGGGAGCGCAACTGCAGAATGATTATGCAGGAGAATCTTCTCTGGCCATGAGCGATCTTAGCGTTGGAGTACAACGTATCGCTGACTCTTGATCAGCGGTGTCTGCATCTGCAGATGAAGTAACCGATCAAACGAAGAGAGGCAGTGCACAGCTTCAAATGGCGGTGAACCAGATGACAGAGCTTAAGCAATCGGTGGACGAGACCAGTCTGGCAATTGAACGACTAGGTGAAAGATCTGTACAGATTAGTGGGATTATTGGTCTGATCTCGAATATTAGTAAGCAGACTAATCTATTGGCATTAAACGCAGCGATTGAAGCATCCAGAGTGGGTGAACAAGGTCGTGGATTTGCTGTAGTAGCTTCGGAAATACGGATGTTGGCGGATCAAACGAAACAAGCTGCTGAACAAGTTACTGAATTAGTCGAACATGTGGTCCAAGATACTAATCAAGCCTCACAGGCTATGGCCGTTGGTAATGAGCAAGTACGTATCGGTGTGCAGGGTGTAGCTGACAGTGATCTTTTGTTTACATCGATTCTTGCAGAAATGACACAGGTTACAGATCAGATTCAGGAGGTATCTGCAGCTGCACAGCAGATGACTGCTGGAACAGAGCAAATTTCAGCTAGTGTAAAAGTATTAGCCGATCTTGCATCAGAAGCGTCCGCGGATTCACAAAGTGTAGCAGCAGCCTCAGAGGAGCAGCTCGCTTCTATGGAAGAAATTTCAGCTTCGACGGAATCCCTCAGCTCAATGGTGCANNCTTATTTTAAAATTTAAACTGATGTGATATCGTGATTACAAGTGGGAAACCCTGTCCTTTTCTAAAGGATTAGGGTTTTTTCCATTTCTTACATAATCTAAAAGGTATCTACATGTCATCGGATGTGCTATAATCAATATATCGAAAGTAGTTACCTGCTAATTCACATAGCGTAGAGGGTTATTCTTAAGATGACAATAACCTTGTACCATATGTGAATTTTTATTTTTTTAGAGATTTTGTAAGAGATTTTTTTGGGATAAGAATAACATGTAAATTAAAAAAAGGTGGTAATTATATTATGCAAACAGGAACAGTGAAATGGTTTAACGCANNACTGGTGACGGATTCAAATCTTTGGATGAAGGACAACGTGTAGAATTTAACGTAGTTCAAGGCAATCGTGGTCAACAAGCTGAGAATGTTGTGAAACTCTAAAGTTGTGAAAAAAATCCCCAAACTTATAGTTTGGGGATTTTTTAAATATAAGAAATTATAAGTTTCACACATTACTTTATGTCTTATATTTCTCGCTTAGTAGAAAGGTGGCGGATGTAAGTGCAGGTGTTTGAAGACTGGAATTTAAAAGTGAAGAAAACCTTTAACGCTACAAGCAATAAAGAAGTATTGACTGTGTCTGAGGCTGGTAGCTTGCTTGGTCTAACTAAAGATCAAATGAAAAGCTATGTAGACCAGCATAAGTTAACTAAAGTTCCGATCATGAGAAGTGTTGTCAGGTATCTTATACTGAAAAGTGAAATCGATACGATTCTGAACAAAATCTAATGTAAGCTCAATAAACTTTGCAGACCCATCCTTGATAGGATGTGGTCTTTTTTTTTGCCTCAAAAATTTCTTATAAATAGAAACTTATCGATCCGATGATCGTCTATAATAATGGGATATTTAGGTAATGGGGGGAGGCATAAGTATAAAGTGATGTTCATTAATGGTGAGAAGTCGCATACACAGAAAGGGTAATTCATCCAAATGAAAAATAAACAGAGCACTCATCCACCTGCTTCATTTGCTTTAAGTAGAATTGAGAAAAAGAAAGTGAAAAAGAATAAAATCAGCAAGAAAATGAAGATTTGGTACATTTCAATCGCTACCTTACTTCTTGTTGGGCTGGGATCTTTTATTTTTCGTAAAGAACTAATGATTTTTGGGTTTGATAATGTTGTAGCACCAACTATTGAACACACCCTTAAAGAGTCCTATATGCCGTTAGAAGACACTGAAGAATCTGGATTACAAGTANNTCCTTTCTCTATCCTTCTACTAGGCACCGATCAGCGTGGCAAAGAGAATGGACTTTCAGATTCCATCATTTATACAGTTATTCGACCTGAAGACCATAAAGCACTGCTTGTCTCCATTCCCCGTGATTCATATACTGAAATTATTGGAGCAGAAAATATCAAAGGAGCACGAAAAGAAACCAAGATTAATGCAGCGCATTCCTACGGTGGTCCTCAGATGAGTGTGGATACCGTTAAGAATCTACTGAACGCACCTATTGATTACTATGCTACTATTAATTTTAATGGGCTTGTGGGTGTTACAGATGCTCTCGGAGGAGTAGTGCTTCCAATCACCAAGGTGATAGAGAATAAGAGCCCCGATCATGAGAAACTAAGAATTGAGCCAAACAAACCGATCTATTCCGGTAAGGAAGCTTTAATGTATGTAAGATATCGGGAAGATTCTGATTTTAAGAGAACAGAGAGACAACGAATTTTCTTAAAAGCAGCGCTTGATCGGATGAAAAGAATAGATAATATTCTTAATATACAGAACATTATTGAAATTGCTGGCAGTAACTTTAAAACGAATATGAAGTCAGATTTTATTTTGGATTTGGCTAAGAAGATAATTCTTGAAGGTGGAACCCCTGAAATAACGAGTCATATGCTCCAAGGGGAAGGAAAACATACAGATCAATGGTATTATATACTCGATAAAAATGATGTAAAGCGGACCCATGATATGATTGAGATTTGGCTGAATCCAGAATCTACGGAGGCTGATCTAATAACTGCTTCTAAGGATGATGCTGCATAATATTTTTGCTATTCTATTTTATATTCATACGGAGGTTAGCTTTTATGGCAGTAAAATCAAAGGAGCAAATGATACTCGAATTTAAGTCTCTTATTCCATTCGTGAAATCATTAGAAGAGGTGCCAGATAAACATTGGGATAAGCCCATAGCAACTGGTAAATGGACGGTGAAAGATATTCTCTGTCACCTCATGCTTTGGGATAAATATTTCTATGAAGGTGCTATTAAGAAGATTATTTTGAAAGAACCATTAACAACGAAACATTTGGATTTTAACGAATTTAATGCTAACGCGATTGAGTATGCCAAATTGTTATCCAAGCAAACCTTGATTGAACAATTTGTGCTCTACAGATCTAGAATTTTAGATGCAGTCTCTGGATTAACGGATGAAGAATGTGATTTGGAATATAAGGATGGAGACCGCAAGAAGTTCAGTGTTCGCAAGTATTTGAGAAGTTTTATCCCACATGATAAGCATCATAAAAAACAGATTGAACAATTTCTAGAATACATACAGCAAGGTTGAAAGCTTGCCTTTTATGGTTTAAGCTTTAGCGCGATTCT
>DOJM01000275.1:10661-22695 GCA_003529225.1 Paenibacillus sp. | reverse complement strand
TTAATTCCGGATCCAACTGTTCAGAAGCATATCGAACGATTATTTGCTCCGGGTGGGAGCTTAAGCGGTAAGATCTAACCATAACTCAATGACCTTCTTGGGAAACCAAGGAGGTCTTTTTTGGTTTTTTTTGAAATGATTTTGCTCATATGAAATTAAAAACGTATAGGGTAATCTGGGTTTCATGTCCCAGCTTGTCACGAAATCGTAGGGTTTTATAACTATAGGCGAATGATTTGAACGGTTTAGTGTATGATAATCTCTGTTTTTTAAATGTTCATAGTGAAACTTAGGTGGTAGTATCGTGTTGGATATGAGTGCATCTGGAAATTATTATCCAGAAAAGTGTCTGAGCAAGGAGGAGGGGATACGCGCACGAAGTGAACTTATATTTGAAGAACGGATGACAATGAAGCTTATTGTAAACGTTTACTACAACGGGGCCAGATGCGTATTAAGTTCTTTCAATCACAAACGGCTTCTACTTCGATCACGAATCGATCTCCGGGTGTTTATGAATACCGGGTAGAACTGATGAATGATCAAGGCGTAAGTGAAAGTACAGTTATGAAAGTCACGGTAAAATAACTAAGCAATAGTTAAAAAGGCGCCTACGTCGGTAATATCCGGCTAGGCGCTTTTTCGAGATTATCTAAGATTTAAAGGATTCTGTAAGACTATTTCCACTATCATCGTCATATGAATCTAAACAACGAATGATAGGGAGGATTGTAATCATGGAATTGACGGATATTATCTCTAAGATTGTGGTAGTCATACATGTTATAGCGGCCATAGTGGGAATTGGACCAGCTTTTGTGCTGCCAATACTGACAAGCTCTGCCAAGACAGGCAGCCAGCTTCGTTTTGTATTCGGCATGATGAAGACAATAAACAGATTCCCTAAAACGGGTGGGATTACCCTGATCGTTACAGGCATTTTGTTAATGATCATTGATAAAATGGGCTTGTCGGTGTTGTGGATCAATCTTTCGTTATTATTTTTTATCGTGATAGAAGTCATTATTATTGGATTTGTTGAGCCTCGATTGAAAAAGCTGACCCAGCTCGTGATGGCTAGTGAAGGCGAAGAAATCCCTGAAGGTTACACCGCGGCTATGAACAAGATCGCTCCGTTAGAAGCAGCCGTACATGTGCTTACTATCGTCATTATTATACTAATGGTAGTAAAGCCGGTATAAGATCGAAGCGTCTATTCTCAATGATCTCTTCATAATCGCGAATGAGTCCATCAAAAATGGTCTCCCACGAGCGGCCGAATGCCAGCTGTCGCCCCTCATAACCCATAGCAGCCAGCTTTTGGGGTTGCTCTATACATGCACAAATCTCACGAATAAAAGCATCCGGGGAACGAGGTGGGGCGATTATTCCGGTGCGACCGGGTGTAACCAGATCCTTCACCCCACCTTCATTTACGGTGAGGACAGGCAGTCCAGAGGCCATTGCTTCAAGGACAACATTACCAAAGGTTTCTGTACTGGAAGGGAAGACGAATAGATCAGCTGAGGCATACAATTGGGCAAGCTCTTCACCGTGTTTGTAGCCCGTAAACGTGACATTTTGCGGCGCCTGCGCCCGCATCTCTGATAATGAGGGACCGTCTCCAACAATTAACCAATGAACCTGAGCTTGCATAGACTCGGGCAATTCCTGCATGGCGAGAGTAAGGGTGTTGATATCTTTTTCAGGGGCGACTCTTCCTACATATAACAGTAGTAACGGTGCGGTAATTCCGTAACGATCACGGACCTGATGGCTGCGTTTTTTCGGAGTGTAGAGATTGCAGTCGATACCTCTAGACCAAAGCTTCAGACGTTGAAAACCTTGAGCTTGGAGGGAATCAAGTGTTTCGTTGGAGGGCGCGAAGGTAGCATCGCAGGACCGATGAAACCACTTCATGTACTTCCAATAAAGAGGAACGATTTTTTTCATCCGATAATATTCAAGATAGCGATCAAAATGGGTATGGTAGGAGGCGACATGAGGAAGGCCAAGCTTTCGCGCATAGCGAAGGCCGCATAGACCGATATTGAATGGAGTAGCCAAATGAAGCAGATCGGGTCGAAAAGCTTTTAGCTCTGAATGGATGGAGGACATATTCGGCAGCGCGAGTCTACATTCCGGGTATAAGAAAAAGGGGATACTGGTAATGGGACGTATGGGATCGGCGTAACTGTCTTCAGGAGCAGATTTCGGCGAAAATAGCAGATGTTCGATACCTCGCCGGTTCAAATGAGTGGTTAAGCGCTGAAGCGTAAGTGAGACACCATTCGTTTGCGGAAGAAATGTGTCTGTAAATAAAGCAAGACGCATAGAACCCCTCCCAGGTACTCTTGATGTCTTGATCATAACAGCCCATTATTTCATGGAGGTCAAACGGATGTTAAACAGAATATAAAAATCCACGCTACACTTCTTCGTATATCTCCTGTAAAAAGGCAATGCTCTCTCCTAAATGTGATTCCGGAGTGCTTTCTAGGATGCCTTGAATATTCGGGCGCTCGTATTTCATATAACGAAGTATCGGCTCAAACTCTAGCCACCCTTGACCTACAGGGACAATTTTTATAGCTCCATCTTGGACGATAAAGTCTTTTAAATGAATGATAGCAATTCGATATCCTAAAAGCTTCAAAGCCTCCGTAATAATAGCTTCTTGATGCAAGTAATTTGTAGGTGACATTAGATTTGCGCAATCCAATATGACCTGAAGATTGTTAGAAGGGACTTCATCCAGAAGTCGGCGGGTTAAGGGCGCGGTGTACAGCGGATGATGAAGACCTGCTTCAATTCCTACCATCACGCCAAAACGTTCGGCCTCCGCCACCATGGCCTTAACTGATGCCACCTGCACCAGGAGAGCGAGGAGCATTCGGAGGCATTCCACTGAGAGAAGATCATACCCATTATCGCCAGTTGTATCAGCATTGCTATATAGAAGGAACGGTTGATTTTATTTTTGGCGGTGCAACGGCTTATTTCGATCAATGTGAGATTCGAAGCTTACGTCATAGTGAGAATCAAGCAGGGTATATAACAGCTGCTTCGACACCCGAGGGACAGTCACATGGTTATATTTTCAAGAATTGCTTCTTAACAGCCGCCCCTGATATTGCTCCAGTGTTTCTAGGACGGCCTTGGCGTGAGTACGCTAAGACTGCATTTGTGGGTTGTAAGATGGGTTCGCATATTCATCCTTTGGGCTGGGACAACTGGAATAACTCAGCGAATGAGCAAACGGTAAGATATCAGGAATATGATGTGAAGGATACTGCGCTCCTAAGTAAGAAGCGTGTTCCTTGGGCAGATTGCTTTGAGGATGGGGGAGAAGCGCTGGATAAAAAGTTTGTTTTTGCTGGGTCGGACTTTTGGAAGTAAGGGTACAGATGGATTAGACTAGCCTTAATAAAAAGCGGCAGCCCTGGACGAGTGAAACAAAGTCCTAGGCTGCCTTTTTTATATGAATGAGCTCTTTATAATTTATTCTTTTGTTGTTTTCTTTCAATATATATCCAAAAGTAATAGATCAACCAAAATACCATAGGAACTATTAAAATATAAGGTCTCTGGATTGCTGGAAGAAAGTTAAATAAAAATAGCCCAATTATTATCGTTGGTAGCAATAGAATAAAATACTTTTTCCAATGCATGTTCTTCTCCGCCCTTTTGTTTAATACTAAAAAAAATCTTGCTTGCTTTAAATGTTAATGCCCTCGTATATCAAGATCACTTAATGGATAGTCACTACTGCCCCAAGTATAAACAATATAATAGTTGACTAGTTGTTCATCTGCTTTCAATGCTTTGAATTTCAAATCACGATGTTCAATAAAGGCAATGTTATTACTCACTTGTTTTTCAACGATGCAACTCCATTCATTTTCGCGATACTTTGAATAAAAATCATTTAATTGTTCCAAAGGTAGTTCCGATTTGATTAAAATTGCGCCAAAAAATTGCATTCCATTTCCATTCCCTGTTAATTTCCCAGCTGATGATAAAGCATCTACCCTTTCAGTTTTGTCTGGCAAGGATAATTGCATTAGATTTTTCTTTGTGGAATAGGCAATATAATTGTTGATAAATGGAGTGGATACGATTGGTAAAATAAGAGCAATCAATGCAATTATTAAAATGATTATGAATGTTTTTTTCAAGTTAACACCTCTCTAAAGCGTCATTAATGTTTACCCAGTGCAGTTCTCCTTCCGGAGAGTTCGATAGTAATATGCCCGTGAATTTTTTCACCAGATAATTAAATACCATATCTCTATCAAGCTTTCAGACGTTTTACATCCTGTTTAGGAGGAAAACCAAACATCCGGGAATATTCACGGCTAAATTGCGAAGGGCTTTCATAGCCTACTCGAAATGCCACATCGGTGGCATCTGCTGACTCGGTTAGTAATAACCGACGGGCTTCCTGAAGTCTCAGTTGTTTTTGGAACTGAATAGGGCTCATTGCAGTTACTTCTTTAAAGTACCGATGAAACGAAGAAACACTCATATTCGCTATTTCGGCAAGCTCCTCAATCTTAAAAGAACTAGCATAGTTATTCATGATATGTTCAATAACATCTTTGATTTGATGAGTTGAGCTTCCTTCCATTACAATATGTTCCAATACAATGCCATTCTGACCTTGTAGCACCCTATAAAGAATCTCTTTTGTAAATAATGGAGCTAGCACTGGAATGTCTTTAGGCTGATCTAACAAACGAGCCAACCTGAGGACGGCGTCCATTAAAGAAGACTCCATCTGGCTAACAAACATAGCTCGCTTGGGACTCTCTTTAGAATAAACTCGAACTTCAGATTCCTGTAAAACCTCTAAAATTTGACTCGGCGTAAATTCGAGTTTAAATCCTAGATATGGAACATCGGAAGTGGCTTCAGTGACTTGGGCGGTAACTGGCAGGTGTACGGATGCAATAAGATAATCAGAAGGAGTGTATCTAAAACGTTCCTGTGCCAGCCATACCTCCTTCGCCCCTTGAACCACTAAACATAAAGAAGGTTTGTAAACCCCATGCCTTGGTACGGACGCATTCGAGTCACGCATGAAAAATAAAGAGGGAATAGCAGTTTGGTGAACACCATCTTTTTCTGTGTAATGGTCAATGATTCTTACGAGTTCATTCTGCTGTTTAGTGATTATTTCAGGCATTTGATCCTCTCATTTCCTTATCTCTTTATAGTCTGATTATAGTCTATATTCATCCCTTACATAATTGCTAGTGAGAGGATTAGGCAAACATTTGGCAAGAATGGGATAACGGTCGCTTTGTCATCAGGTACATAATAAAGATATGCAAACAGAAAGAGGATTTACACATAATCATTGAAAACTTGGAGGGTAATATTATGCAAAAAGTAGTTTTGAACAATAATGTTGAAATGCCTATACTCGGTTTTGGTGTTTATCAGATTCAAGATGCAAATGAATGTGAGCAAAGCGTTTATGACGCTATTATGGCAGGTTATCGCCTGATTGATACTGCCGCCTCTTATCTAAATGAAGAAGCAGTTGGCAGGGCGATTAAACGGAGTGGTGTGGCAAGAGAGGAATTATTTATAACTACAAAACTTTGGGTTCAAGATACGGGTTATGAGCGCACAAAGAAAGCATTTCAACAATCACTGAACCGATTACAGCTTGATTATTTGGACTTGTATTTAATTCATCAGGNNGCCATTTGGCGATGTGTTTGGCTCTTGGCGGGCAATGGAGGAATTATATCGTGAGGGTAAGGTCCGGGCAATCGGCGTTAGTAATTTCCATCCGGATCGTCTGATTGATTTGATTCTTCATAATGAAGTAGTCCCTGCTGTAAATCAGGTGGAAACGCATCCTTTCAACCAGCAAATCGAAAATGCAAAATTCATGAAAGAAAACAATGTGCAAATCGAGTCATGGGCGCCTTTTGCTGAAGGGAAAAATAATTTGTTCCAGAATGAGTTACTGGTATCCATAGCTGAAAAGTATAATAAATCCGTGGCTCAGGTGATTTTACGGTGGCTCACACAAAGAGAAATCGTTGTGATTCCGAAGTCAGTTCGTAAAGAAAGAATTATCGAAAACTTCAATATCTTTGATTTTGAATTAAGCCAAGAGGATATGGCGTCAATTGCTAAGTTAGATACGAAACAAAGCCTGTTCTTTTCACATCGGGATCCTGAAATGGTGAAATGGATTGGTACTCGAAAACTCGATATTTAACTTGTTTCCGAATGAATTTATTTGTAATTACTCCAATCTTATGAGATAATAGAGTTTTTCCGTTGATTCTATTTTTCATGGCATAACGTGATATGCCTGATCAAATATTGGAGGTAGGCTTGTTGGCGACACAGTATCCTTTTGAATATGATCGGACCAGACCTTTTATGGAGCAAGTAGGGGAATGGGTCGGCGTNNCTCGTGATGAACAGATCTACATGGCGTTTCAGGTGGAGCGAGCTTTTGCTGAGAAGAAGACGATTTTTGCTGAGGCAGGGGTCGGTACGGGTAAGACTTTAGTCTATTTGTTATATAGCATTTGTTATGCGCGGTATAAGGGTAAACCTGCGATTATCGCTTGTGCGGACGAGTCCTTGATTGAGCAGTTGGTGAAGCCAGAGGGTGATATTGCCAAGCTTGCGAAGCATCTGAATATGAATATCGATGCCAGACTAGCGAAATCTCCAGATAAATATATGTGTCTGAAAAAGCTGGATCATGCTCGCAACAATGATGATGGGAGCTTGCCGCTGGAGAGTTTATATGGTACTTTACCTGATTTTGTACATTCTCATGCACCGATGCAGCAGTTCCATGCCTACGGCGACCGTAGGGATTATCCAGATCTGAATGATGAACAATGGAATAAGATCAACTGGGATACGTTTCAGGATTGTTTTACTTGTGATATGCGTCATCGCTGTGGACAAACGTTGTCCCGTGATCATTACCGGAAATCAAGCGACCTGATCATTTGTTCCCACGATTATTACATGGAGCATGTCTGGACTTATGAAGCGCGTAAACGAGAGGGTCAAATTCCTCTGCTTCCAGAGCATTGTGCAGTTGTGTTTGACGAAGGGCATTTGTTAGAATCTGCCGCCATGAAGGCGTTAGGCTATAAAATGAAGCATGTTGTCTTTGAAGAACTAATCTCTCGGCTGTTACAGAATGAGATTCGTGAAACGCTTGCTGTTCTTATCGATGAAGCGATTATGCAAAGTGAGCAAATGTTTAAACACATTCGTCGTCAATGCCGCACCATTCCTGGATCGGATCGAAAAAGCATTGAGCTAAATGCATCGCTAATCCGTGAGGTGCATCGCATGCGTAGTGTGATTGCCGCTATTGAAGAAGAATTAGTATTCGAAAGTGGACTGTACACGATTGATGAATATCAACTGCGGATTGTGGAAGAACGTTTAGAGACCATAGAAATCGCGCTGAGATTGTTTGAAGATTCAGGTGCATTAATCTGCTGGGCGACAGAAGATAGCGATGGATTAACACTGTCGGTCATGCCGCGTAATGTTAAGGAAGTACTCCAAGACAGCTTATTCACGCAAAAAATGCCAATCGTATTCTCTTCGGCTACATTATCCGTGGATAAATCATTCCAATACTTGAAGGACAGTCTTGGGATACAAGACTTCTTGTCCTTCTCCGTAGACTCACCATATGATTATGAGCACCAGATGAATATCTATGTACCTGAGCTTCAGAGCGGTGATTTTGCAGAGAAAATGAAGATCTCCCAGAAGCTTATCCAGCAGACAGAAGGAAGAGCCTTGCTGCTGTTCCGAACTCGCGAAGAACTTCTGCAGTTCAAGCAGCTCAATTCAGAGAGAGCAGATTCCAACCTATATTCATTCCTCTATGAGGGGGATCAAGAGATCAGCTATCTGATCTCAGCTTTTCAACGGGATGAGCACAGTGTGCTTTGTGCGGTGACGCTGTGGGAAGGATTAGATATACCAGGACCTTCACTATCTAATGTNNTCGATCCTGTGTTTATGGCAAAACGTGCGGAGACTTCCAATCCTTTTGAAGATGTGGATTTACCTTACATGCTGCTAAGACTTAAACAAGGAATGGGACGGCTGATCAGAACGGGTACGGACCAAGGAATTGTGACGGTACTTGCGGAAGCTGAAGGACAACATCCCGTTCACGAGTATATAACTTCTGTACTCCCAAAGGGGACTNNTGAGGTGGATGCCCAGGCATACCGCTTCTCGGAGGAGCTTTTTTTATACATAAAGTCAAGCATAAGGAATACTAATCTTACGGATAGTATATTGGTATTTAACTTTCGAGCCATGGCGTATTATTGTTGATTCATGGGGGAAGGGAAATACATACCTCCGTCATCTAGAGATTCATACAAGGAGTGTACACGACATGGGGGATTCACAGGGATTGTACCAATCGAACAATAAAAAACAAGTTGGTTTTGCACTTGGCATTGGGTTAACCTTAATCATTGCATTAGTCGCAAAATATTTAGCAGGCTTTCCATTTCTCTCTATTATGGGCCAATTGGTTATTGCTATCTTAATCGGAATTANNCGGCTTGGGATCATCCTTCTTGGGATGCGGCTGACTTTAATGGATATTGTTGCTGCAGGTCCACGGGTATTTCTACTGGCTGTTATTGTGATCGTATTTACGATCCCTGTTGTATTCGGACTTGCTAGACTGTTTAAGGTTGATAAGCGACTCAGTATCTTAACGGCTTGCGGAACAGCGATTTGCGGTGCGGCAGCAGTGGTGGCGATTGCTCCACAAATTAAAGCCAAAGACGACGAAACTGCTATTGGCGCAGCGATAGTTGCTATTTTAGGTACAATATTCACATTACTCTACACTTTTTTGTATCCTTTACTAGGCTTATCGGATCTTGGTTATGGGGTTTTCTCTGGAGCTACCTTACATGAAATTGCTCACGTCATCGCAGCAGCAGATGCTGGTGGGAATGCAGCAGTAGATATGGCGGTTATTGTCAAATTGACTCGGGTGGCCTTACTCGTTCCTGTTGCCATCTTAATTGGGGTTTGGACCAATCGTGCAGAAAGAAAAATGCAGGATGGACACTCTAAAGCCTCATGGAAAAGCATCCCTATCCCTTGGTTTATACTGGGATTTCTACTTGTCAGCGGTGTGAATTCGTTAGGGATCGTATCCGCATCCGTGGCAAATGGAATTGTAACGATTGCTTATATGCTAATCGCTATGGCGATGGCTGGACTTGGTTTAAATGTTGATTTGGCGGCATTTAGACGACTAGGGATGAAATCTTTTGCAGCGGGACTTATAGGTTCGGTTTTGTTATCCTTAGTGGGATTTACACTAGTTCACTGGTTTGGGCTGGCGTGATCTTTATTATTCAATTGGGTGTGTACTGAATAATCTAAGTCCAACCAAAGGTAACAGTAATAATTATAGATATTTAATGGATTCGGACGCCTGTGGAAGGATTGTTTGCTGTAGGTCTTGAATCTGAAGGCGTGTTGTTTAACGATACTTATGTTGGAAACGGCGTTGGTATTGGGTACTCCTTTACCTCAGGTCGTCTTGGCGGGGAGAGCGCAGCAAATAGCGCATTGAAAGCTAATTAACGACAATTTCCCGGAAAATAATTGAATCTTTTTAGAGACGCAGGGTGGAGAACTCTGCGTTTTTTTTTGCTGGAGATTAGAGCCATTCTTCTTTTAACAAAGATTTAAGCAGTTCTACGTTAGCTGCCCCAAGCTTGTTAGCGATTCTTTGCTCTAATTCGATTTTGGTGATCATCATTCTTTGATTGCATTCGATCCCCTTCTGGGTAAGGATGATGTTTTTGTCACGCTGATTTCCTTCGACCTCAACGGCTTCCACATAGTTACGGGATAACAGTCCTTGAATGCTTTTATGCGTACCTTGCCTAGAAATATTAATAATTCTACTGATTTCCGAGATCGAGAGCATTTGATGTGCTTCAAGAACGGCTAGGATATGGGATTCAGTTTTGTTGATTTGATCCGGGTCTGGGTCAGTCACAATCTTACGTAAGACTAGATGCTTCTCACTAAGTAAATCAATTAGATTCATTTCTTGCAGATGGTTGTCCATGTGAACACTCCTAAATCTTCGCTCGTTAATCCAAGTATAAATCATTTGTGTTTATTGTCAACTTGGTTGACTTAATTTAAGACGTTGTGATATTGTAATCCAAGTTGACAATACTAAAAGAACACTAAGGAGTATGAGAAAAAGATGGGAAGAAACAAAAAAGAAGCATTATTATTTACGTTCATCATGTGTGCTTTAATGGTGCTGGGAATGAGCATTTACAATGTAGCGCTGATGGAGGGCTGGTCAGGTACAGTAGTTAAAGATGTGATCATCGGCTACCTACCTGCATTTATAGTTGCATTTATTCTGGATGTCTTTGTTGTAGGTAAGGTTGCGAAAGGGATTGCACATAAGCTAGTAAAAGAGAATGATCCAATGATCAAAAAAATCATGTTCATATCCTTTTTTATGGTGACCGGAATGGTGTTGTTTATGTCCTTCTATGGCGCAGTTCTTCACGTAGGGTTCACCTCAGAACTACCGATGGCTTATCTGTCTGCGATAGGTAAGAATTTCATTGTTGCACTTCCACTGCAAATTCTATTAGTCGGGCCGCTTACACGATTTATATTTGTGAAAATTACTCCAGCTACTGCATAGAGAATATTTACATCACCATTACGCAAATCTGCAGGTTAGTTAATACTATTACTCTATATTGATAGAAACTATCAATAGGAGTGAAAATCTACTTGAAACCCACAGGTAAAGCTATTGTTTCTCTTATGCTTACAGCTGAGATGTTGTTAGGTTCCGCTTGGATGGCAGGTCCAGCAGTGGCTGCATCCGTTCAATCAGGTACGCCTTATACTACAGACGACAAATACAATGTGAACATCCCTCATATTATTGTTAATCAAGTGTATGGTGGGGGTAATACCGCTAAACCAACTGGTGGATTTTTCTCGAAAGGTTACATTGAATTATATAACCCAACCGATTCCGATGTGAGTTTAACGGGGTGGTCGGTGCAATATTCAGATCCTAGCCTTGCTGGATGGAGAAAGCTAGATTTGAATGGGACGATAAAGGCACATTCATCTTATCTGATTACCGATGATACTAACAATACAGAACACAAGCAAGATATTAGTGCCATAGGTGATCAGACCTGGTCGGAGACGTATTTTAATAATAATGGTATGAAGGTTGTTCTATTAAGTAGTACTGACTTGTTGCAGGATGTGAATCCATTTCAAACGATGCCAAGCAGCTATGTGGACATGATCGGTGTAGCATCTAATGATAAAAATGCAACAATCGACGGATATGAAGTGGATTATCCTACTGGAAGTTCTGGAGGTATCTCAAAGAAAAAGTCTGTGCGTCGAGCTGATTTCGTGGATTCAGATAATAACAAAGCAGATTTCAAACAGATTACTTTTGAATCTCTGGATGCTTCAGCTCTGGCATTGGCAAAGCCACACAGCAGTGNNTGGGGAGCAAAAGTGACTGATTTAGGCATCGCTACCAAGAATCTTTCAGAAGCAAAAGTCGGATCGCCTTATTCGGTAACATTGTCCGTTTATGGGGGAGTACAGCCGTATTCTTTTGAAGCTGTTGGTCTACCAGAAGGATTATCACTGGATGCAGCATCCGGGAATATTAGTGGAACACCGACGAAAGTAGGAGCGGCCACCGTCAGCATCGCTGTGTATGATAGCTCGACACCCCGGAAGAAGACAGAAGCTATATTACCACTGAATGTGGCGGAAGCCGCAGCACCTTTGACTCCAGATCTACTTAGTGTAACTAAGATCGGCGGATACGCTGTAGGCGTGACCAATAAAGATGGCGGCGTGGCGGAGATCGTGAAATTTAACCGTGATAACGGCAAGTTCTACCTCGTAAATGGTTCATCCCACCCTGCAACAGTCGATATTGTGAATCTCAAGGACC
>DOJM01000275.1:10273-10655 GCA_003529225.1 Paenibacillus sp. | reverse complement strand
CTAATCCGCAAAAAGAATATAGTATTAATGTAGAACAGCTATCCGAAGTGGATGGATTTACATACGGAGACCTGACGAGTGTAGATATCAACACCGCTACTAAACGGATCGCTGTAGCCATTCAAGAAGAAGATGCTATGAAGAACGGTAAGGTTCTTGTACTCGATTATGCTGGCAAATTGCTGGCTTCTTATAAAGCTGGAGTACAACCAGACATGGTGAAGTATACTGATGATGGCCGTTTTATTTTGACAGCAGACGAAGCGGAACCTCGCATGATGGTTGGCGATCCTGAAGGTAGTGTAACGATCATTGATACGCTTAAGAACTCTATAAATCAGGTGAAGTTCGATAACCCTGATGTAATTGATGATCTTGTCCA
>DOJM01000275.1:5715-10198 GCA_003529225.1 Paenibacillus sp. | reverse complement strand
TGGTGCTTTCTGATGACCAGACCATTGCCTATGTAGCACTTCAAGAGAATAATGCTATTGCTGCCATCGATATTGCCTCCAAGCAGGTTCTATGGGTCAAAGGATTAGGGTTCAAGGATTTAAGCCTTCCTAATAATGCTCTGGACCTGGTAAAAGATAATAAAGTGAATTTAGAAAATGGGCCATTCTTCGGTACGTTTATGCCTGATGGTATAGATCAGTACACAGTCGGAGGTAAAACTTATCTGTTCACGGCCAACGAAGGAGACGCAACCGAATGGGATAGTAAAGTGAACGTGAGCTCAGTCAAAAAAATGAAGGGCTCATTAGATCCGGAATCAGATGCGGCTAAGTTTCTGGATAAAAATAAAGATAAATATGATAGTGTAGNNTGGGCAATGATGGGATTTACTTGTACGGTGGCCGTTCATTTTCCATTTGGGAAGCAGATTCTATGAAACGGGTCTACGATAGTGGTAGCGACTTTGAAAGAATTACCGGAGAACGTATGCCCGAATATTTTAATGCAAGTAACAGCAACACGACGATGGATAACCGCAGTACAAAAAAAGGACCCGAACCTGAGTACGTCAAGGTAGGTAAGGTTGGACAAAAAGCGCTGGCCTTCATTGGACTTGAGCGAATCGGTGGTCTGATGACTTATGATGTGACGAAGCCAGAGAAACCGAATTTTGTGAACTATATTAATACACGTCAATTCACACCTGTGAACATCCTTGAAACGGATACTGGTCCAGAAGGTATTGAATTTATTCCGGCAACGTCAAGCCCAACAGGACTGCCATTAGTGCTCGTAGCGAATGAAGTTGGTGGTACAGTAGCTATTTATCAGTTGAATGTAACGAAGATTTCACTGAACCAGACTTCTCTGTCATTGAAGGCTGGCGAAGCTTCAGCAACGCTTGAGGCTAGTGTTGTTCCTACTGAAGGTGGATCGAAGACTGTAACTTGGAGTTCTTCGAATCCAAGTGTGGCTTCCGTTGATANNTCAAAGGGAACAGCGGTTATCTCCGCCTATAGCGCAGATGGTTATGGCGTAGCTGAATCTACTGTGACCGTATCCGCAGCAGATCCGGTGATTTCAAATCCGGGACCTGGTACAACGGTAACGACTAAAGATCCAGTTAAAGAGACGACAACACCAGCTGTAACCACAGAAGGGAATAAGATTATTGTAGAGGTTAAGGCTTCAGCGGATGCAGAAGGTAAGTTAGTTGCCACCGTTACTTTGGATATGGTTACAGAGGGACTTAAGTCTCTGGCGAATAATGCTAGTGGTCAGTTGATATTCCGCTCAAAAGTTGATGCAGCTTCAGGTGAAGTTCTACTTCACTTCCCATCGAGTGCTTTTGCGGCACTTGCAGGTAGTACTGCAAAGTCAGTTGTATTTGAAGCAGGAGCGGGTACGATAACGTTGGATCGTAATGCACTCTCGACTGTGCACACAGCAGCAAAGGGTGAGGACATTAAATTGTCCATCGGCAGTGCGGATACGGATGGGAAAGGCAAAGCTCAGGCTGTGATTGGCAGTCGTCCAGTAATAAATCTGGCGATTTCCGCTGGCAGTCAGCGTCTATCTAACCTAGGTGCTGGTTTTGCGACAATAACAGTGCCCTATACACTACGAGCAAATGAGGATGCAAACGCAGTCGTAGCTTATGATTTGACGAATGCGGGGCAAGCGGTTGTACTGGTAGGCAGTAGCTATAACACAGCAACAGGACAACTGATTTTCCAAACTTCACAATTCTCCACGTATGCAGTTGGGTACAATAAAGTGAGCTTCTCTGATATTGGCAGCAGCTTTGCTAAAGATTCTATTACGTATTTGGCAGCTCGTGATGTAATTACCGGCATTGGTGAAGGTAAGTTCGGAGCTAAGAGTCAACTAACCAGAGCAGATGTTACCTTGATCCTAGCTCGATTGGCTGGTGCTAATCTGGGCGCAGAAGGATCAGGAAAATTCACAGATGTTAAAGCTGACGATTATTATGCGGCAGCGGTAACGTGGGCTAATCGCAAGGGAATTGTTACCGGAGTGAGTGATGGACAGTTCGATCTTCGGGCAAATGTAACTCGTGAGCAGCTATCTGTCATGATCGTGCGATTAGCGAAAGCTATGAACTTGACATTGCCAGTAAGTGGCGACAGTTCAGCTTTTGCGGATCAGAAGTCGATAAGCGCTTATGCTCTTGAAGCAGCCGCAGCTGCTCAGCAGGCAGGAATTATTTCAGGCAAGCCTGTTGCAGAAGGTACGGTGCTTAACTTTGCTCCAAAAGATACAGCGACTCGTGAAGAAATAGCTCAAATGTTAGCGAAGCTGTTAAAGCTGAGTCAATCATAAGCGATCATCATATTTCTCGATGACAATAGAAACGCTCTCCAATGCCATGATGGGCAAAGGAGAGCGTTTTGTTTTATGCTCTCTTTTTTACAGGTTCGAGCAGATTTAATACATACTCATTTCCGCTACCTTTGGGACTATCGTTACGGATATGCTCCTCAAGACATAATCTTGAATCGTGGTCAGCTTGATAATCAAGGTTATTATCCAAAAAACTCATCAGTGCTTGCCATGAGCCGTAGATATCATCACTGCTTTCCGTCATCGCATAAAGACCGCCGTCGAACCGCATCTCTTTAAGGTGGCTTGGTATTTCTACATTTTCAGGAATGGAGGCACAGAATCCATAGCCATAAGGGTTATTTTCACCACTAGGATGCGGATTCGTATTCCCACCAAATAAACGTGCCGTCCCCAAGAGATGGTTAGCCTCCAACCATTCCAAGACGGGTAGCATAGCTTCATCCTCTGGGGATGTACTGACTGCAATGTTATAAACAAATCTCATAGGTGGAAGTGTAATGAATCTTACATGGATAGGTGGAGAGTGTTTAATTGTTGTCATAGATAGAACCTCCTCATTCTCATTTAAATCATCCAATGTATTGCATGATTCTTCGTTCAGCTCTAGTAATAAATGGTTAGTTATGGACTCCTCCATGCGTGCGGATATTAATTGTAATAAGAAGCGGATTTCACGATCTTTTTGTGTAAGCTCGGATTTCTCATTATGAATGGAAGCGGATTGCTGAAGAAGTGTTTCATACAAGGATTGTACGGACATGTTCTTTAGAACGGTTCCGATATCTTTAATACTAATATCAAGCTTTCTTAATAATGCAGTGATTTGAATGGCAAGGATTGCGTGCTCATCATAAATTCGCCAACCCGAGCTAGCCTCACGGTGACTTTCAAATAATCCTTGTGCTTCCCAGTGACGCAACGTCCGACTCGTCAGTCCGATTTGCGTAGAAAGCTTATCAATGGTCACAAATCCACTCATAGACAACTCCCGTTCTATAGATTGATAAGGCGCCCTATGAGAAGTATTTTAGCACTTAACGTTACGTCAATTGCAATAGGATAGTTGTACTCGACAAAATTTACATTTCTCATACAAAACTGTGTCCGGAATTTAATGTCCAGCTTCTACAATTTAGATATTAGTAAAAAGTACCTATTGCCATATGAGGCTTTATACGGAGGATGATATTGTTGAAGGCTAGGTCCATGCATCTATCAATGAAGTGGAAGTTGATCTTGAGTTTTTCTACCGTGGTACTATTCTTTNNCAAAATTATAAAATCAATCAAGTAGAAATCTCTATGGAAACGCAAAAAATGGAGATGGAAAAAAGAATTACAGTATCTACCATTACTCAACTGCTTCAAGAAATGAACGGTGTGGAGACCTCTCTAGCAGGCTCTAGCGATTTAGAGTTTACCCAACCTTTTAAGGACAAGCAGACAAAGTTAATGGAAGAATTAGGCAAAGTGGAGTTTAAAGCAGATTCGCCAGCGTCTAAGGAGTTAGAACAGTTACATAATCAAGTTGGAGGATATACAGGCTATTTTGACGGATTAGTGAATACCTTAAAGGACGAGCAGCTTGATCCCATGGCCGTTCTGGAAAGAATAGATGAATTACATACGAAGGCACTAGCTATGAATAAAGCTATGCTGGAGACCAATGAGAAACTATATACCGCAGCAGCAGAGAACGCAGAGAAGGCCCAGGATTATTCTTTTGATTTATTAAATCTGACCAGTTCTATGGGGGCTTATGCAGCAATCCTAGTATTCATTTTCACACTTGTTATTGCTGTTATGCTTATTCGTTCCTTCCTGAACCCTATAAATAAGCTGCAAGTAGCTCTACGTAAAATTGCTGAGGGAGATTTGCGGCAGCAGATTAATTCGCCATATAACGATGAGCTAGGAAGTCTGAGTCATCATTTTGACCATATGGTGTTGCGGGTAAGAGAGATGCTTCAGCAGACCCAATCGGTAGCTTCATCGCTTGCGACTTATTCGCACTCTTTTCAACAATCTTCATCGATCACCGCTCATACGAATCAAGAAATCGTAAGCACAATACAGGAAATCTCTGTAGGCGCTG
>DOJM01000275.1:0-5656 GCA_003529225.1 Paenibacillus sp. | reverse complement strand
CTCGAAAAGGTTCCGAGTCCGTCATCGCTTTGCGCGAGGTATCAGAGCACTCACGTGAGTCTGTGAATAAAGTCTATCTTGCTTTAACCAAGTTGAGCGACCAATCGAAGGATATCTTCAGAATAACCAAATCGATTACAAACATTTCTAACCAGACCAATATTCTCTCTCTAAATGCAGCGATTGAAGCGGCACGGGCGGGAGTTTATGGGAAGGGCTTTGCTGTCATAGCAGATGAAGTGAGACAACTATCTGATCAGACCAAAGAGTCCTCTGTACATATTGGCCAGATTATTAATGAGCTGCAAGCAGGGATGGATGAATTTCAGCAATATATGCTGGAGACCAAAGGAAACCTTGAAGAGCAGGATCAAAAAGTGGCAGAAACGTTGTCGTCTTTTGAAGCGATAGATCAGTCGATCGTTGAGATTAGTAAGCAGATTGGGCAAATCCATGACAAGGTAGATATGACTCAGATTATGAATCGTAGACTCGCAGAGTCCGTTCACAACGTGGCGGCCATTGCTGAGGAAACTGCGGCAGGTGTTCAAGAAGTGAATGCCTCTAGCGTGCAACAGGACAACGCAATTCACGACATTGCCCGCCAAGCCGTTGAGATTAATGAAATTTCGCAAAAATTATTCAAGGAAATCAACGTCTTCAAGATTAATTCGGAGATTGTAGACGAGATTATCGCTGGAGACGACAGTGACTCATCTGGCGATGAAACGCCTGAGGAGCGGTCTTATTTGACAATCTCCGCATAGGGGATATTTATTGACTACTCGCACATCGGGAGTGTCTTGAATCACTAATTCTGTAACGTAAAAGGTAGCTTAGAGTGGAGATTCATCTATCTACCTTTTTTTGCGCGTTAAGTGTATTTAATGCAGCTATTAAAGGATCTGTTTACCTGAAGGACTGTTTAGTTGTACTTAGCTGAATATAACTAAAGTCGAACATAAGCTTGGCCGGCCTGATTTAGTTGTATAGAGTGCAGTGATCTGAAATATTCGTAGTGGTTTGTACAATGAAAAAGCTGCCAACTTCGTAGAAGATATCTACTTAGGGGTAGCTTTTGTCGCATAGATGAAGGAGTGGTGGGATCTGTGTGTGGGTTCTATGTTATTCCTCGTAGGTTTTGTTCAGAGAGCTGACTAGCTCTGGGAGCCAGTTATTTAGATTAAGAAACTTGTACCCTGCTGACTGGGCTTTGGTCGTATCCATAAACCAGGAATGTTCAATTCCGAATGGCGACATATGCTCGTCCGCGGCTTGGNNGGATGATGGCTAGCTTCTCTGTTTCTTCTTCAATCATTGTGAGAATATCCTTAATTCTAACCGTACCGTCTGAGCATGCGTTGAACGGTCCTGTCATAGTAGAGCTACAGCCGAGCCAATATAGGAAATCAGCAGCTTCATCCGAACGGATAAAGGAGATCTGTGCTTCGGGATTCGGTATACCAATAGGCAACTCATTACGGACATGCTCAATATGAAAATGAAGTCTTTGCGTATAATCATCTATTCCCAGCACAATTGGAAAGCGAACGGCGGCGACGGGGAAGGTGGCCTGCTGCATGAAGACGGCTTCCGCCAGTCTTTTTCCCTCTTGATAGGTGAAATCATTCCGTCCTCCGTAGCGGATAGGGTATGTTTCAGGATCAAAAATGTCCTCGGTTAGCGCTTCTTCGCTGAAATCATAGACGGATAAACTTGAGGTGAGGATATACCGTTTTGCTTTACCATCAAAAATCCGGCGCGCCTGATCCGCTTCATCCGGTGAATAACAAATATTATCGAACACGACATCCCATAGTGTATCTCCTACCGCCTGAGCGAGCTCGTTTGCTTGGAAACGGTCCGCATGGATACGGTGAACTTGATCTCCAAAAGCATCGCTTGTTTCACCGCGTGTCAGTATCGTTACGTCGTTTATGGAATCCTGCAGCAATCGTTCAACTAATCTTTTTCCAAAAAAGCGCGTGCCGCCTAAGATAAGAATCTTCCTCATATGATGCCACTCCTAACTAAACTAATGTTTATTTATAAGTCTATTTTAAAGGCTTCCGTTAGAAAACAGGGGGGATTGTGCTTAAAAAGGTGCGTGATGAATAAAGCATAAAGATATGTGAGGAGATTTCATTCGTGTGATTGTACTTTGTGCAATAGAAGTCATATTATATTGTTCAGTATTTTATTCTATTGCACTTTATACAATCAATAGATGAGAAATTGCTTTAAAAGCAATCTTTATTAAGAATCTATTGCAGATAGTGCAGCAGATTCGTTTTTTAGCGTTGATTTTATGGATTCTGTTGCATATTTTGCAACGTCACTAGCTCAAAGCTAAAACATCACCCAACTATACAACTCATCAAACTGACCTAACTCACAAAACTTACCTATCTCATCATCTCATCAAAACTCACTTAACTTACACTTTTCAAAACTAATATCACGAAAGACTAAGCCGCCATCCGCATTCCTGGCTCGGAATAGTTCCAGCCCATAGAGCTGAATCCGCCAGATTGGAAAGGTTCACTTTGGAAGCTCTGGAAGCTCTGGCTAGACACGGCCATTACAGTTTCCTGTCTTTCATCTGCAAGGACAAGCCCAATCAGCTCGGTGATTTGTCCTTGTTCATAGGCGGAAGCAAGGAGACTCAAGCCAATTTCTAATTCCATGTCCTGCGGCAACGAGGGGCCTTCGNNATTGAAGAAGCTCTTGTCTGACTGCAGGGAGGGCTTGCCGAGCTCGATGCAGAGCGGCTTTGATGGCTCCTTCCGTGGTATCGAGGATTTCGGCAGCTTCGATTCCGGAGTGCTCGAAGACATCACGGAGCAGGAACACCGCTTGCTGTAGTGGAGACAGATGCTTCTGTAAGGCTTGAAAAGCAGCCTCAATCTCAAATAAACCATATCCTGCTGCTTCCTCTGTCCGTGGTTGATCCATTTCGAGCACTCGTGACAACGTGGCTTTTCGCCGCATAATATCTGTCCAGGTATTTCTGGCAATCCGCAGGAGTAGCGCCTCAGGATTCGGATGATTCGTTAGCGTGCTGAAATCCGTACGTCTNNTTATCATTCGTATCGTTCATTTCGCTCTTCAATTTCGAATGTTTGGAAGTCTTCATATAGCCCAGTGCTTTGACCCACGTATCCTGAGCCAAATCTTCGGCTTCCCACGGGGATTGTGTCAGTGCAAGGCAATACCGCTTTAAGGCCATTTGCAAAGACGTGGTATGATTCTCATCCGGTCCATGGCCGGCGCTAAGCTTCTCAAGGCTGATCACTTTGCATAACCCCTTTTCCGGTAAAGTGCTTTCGGTTACTTCTAATAATAAACGAATGAACTCTAAATTAAGATACGCAATAATAAAAATAATATTTTGCCCGCTTAACGTATCCTATCCAAAGACTAATCCGTTTACAGGGTAGATTTCAAATAAAATTAACGGATGGAGGTCGTATACGCATGGCGTACATTCCTTATGTCATTGAACAAACGAATCAAGGGGAGAGATCCTACGATATTTATTCGCGGCTCTTAAAGGACCGAATTGTGTTTGTAGGGGCGGAGATTGAGGATCAATTAGCGAATAGTGTTGTTGCCCAGTTGTTGTTCTTATCAGCAGAGGATCCAGATAAAGATATACACATGTATATCAATAGTCCAGGGGGTTCCATAACGGCGGGATTCAGTATTTATGATACGATGCAGCTTATTAAACCGCAGGTGAACACGATTTGCACAGGTATGGCAGCTTCCTTTGGTTCACTTCTGTTGTTAGCTGGGGCTAAGGGTAAACGTTATGCGCTGCCAAACAGTGAAATCATGATACATCAGCCGCATGGTGGAGCGCAGGGTCAGGCCAGTGATATTGCGATTAGAGCCAAACGCATTTTGAAGCTAAGGGAAGTGCTTGTCCAAATTACAGCGGACCGAACCGGACAGACGGTGGAAAAAGTACTACAAGATATGGATCGGGATTATTTCATGTCAGCCGAGGAAGCAGTGGAGTACGGGATTATCGACAAAGTTATCACAAATCTGTAAGTCGAAGGAGTGAAGTGAATGATGCTGGAAGCTTTGCAGGGTAAAGAGGTAACCATTTATTTTGTAGATGGCTCTAACGCTAGAAAAGGAATTTTGGAAACGGTAAGTGAGAAGTTCATCAAATATCGGACAGAATTCGAGGAGCTGTATATTCCCATTACTTCCGTCTGTTCCATCACACTAGATACTAAAGGACGGGAACGCGCCCGTGTAGGATTTACACAATAACCATTCTCAGATTTAAAAATAGGGTTAGGGAAGCTTTCCCTAACCCGTACTTTCGCGAATCGCCAAATAATGGGCTACATTTGCATGATGCTGAATACCAGTCTCCCCTTTAATCAGCTTGATTAAGGTTCGGGTAGCAGTCATTCCAATCTCCGTTCCAGAGTATTCCACCGAGGACAGTTTGGGCCGAACGACAGAAGCGATAAAGCTATTATCGAATCCGAACACCGCAACATCCTCTGGCACCCGAATACCGTTATCGATCAGGAAATTCATAGCCCCTACAGCTATCCAATCTGTGGAGCAAAAAACCGCAGTAGGTAGTTCCCCGCTATCCTTAATCCGGCGCATAGCGTCACTTCCATCTTCTACGGCCATTCCACTTTCTACTACCCATTCTTCTCTTAAGGTAATGCCTGCATCCATAAACGCTTGTTGATAGCCGCGATATCGATCGCCACCCACTGCATTATCTCCAGATACCCGGATCATGCCGATACTCCTATGTCCTTTTTGAATCAGATAAGTAACGGCTTCATAGGAGGCGGTAACATTATCCAGATGGACAGAAGGGATCGAATCAATCTGAGATTGTTCTCCAACTAACACGCAAGGTGACCCGGATTTCTGGATAATCNNCAGTCCCCATATGGTGGAATAAGTTCAAATAATGAAGTTCACTATTAACACTTCCGTCTGTTAACCCGACCAAAACATCATAACCATATAGCTCGGCGAGATCACGTATGCCAATATTGAAATCGTCAAGTACGGTATTACTGTTCTGCGGAATAATGACACCTATCAGAGGTTTATCCGATCTACCTGCATCTGAACCGAAGACATTAGGACGGTAATTCATTTGTTTCATGGCTTCCAATACCCGCTTACGAACTTCCTCGTTTACCGGTTTACTGTTATTGACAACCCTTGATACGGTAGCTATTGAAACGTCAGCCATTTTGGCTATATCTTTAATTTTTACCTTCAAGAATATCACCATAACTTTCCAATCTTGTATTCGTTCTAGAATATATCGCAAGCATATCACGGATAGCTTCAAGAATCCAAAAGATTGTTATTGACCAGGAAAATAAAAGATCCTATAATGATCGAATGGGAAAAAAATTTCCTTGAATAAACCCTAAATAGATTGTTTTTTAGTAGATAATCTTAAGCTTTATTATGAAAATCACTAATTCGTGAATTGAATAGGAAAATATTTTCCTGAGAGGGTATATGAATACGAAGGAGCTGCATACATTGAACAGAACATGGTGGAAAGAAGCCACAGCGTATCAAATTTACCCGCGGAGCTTTATGGACAGCAATGGCGATGGTGTTGGAGATCTACAGGGAGTCATCTCAA
>DOJM01000546.1:9568-12097 GCA_003529225.1 Paenibacillus sp. | reverse complement strand
AGCCAGGCGGTCAAGGAAATCGAACAACGGTGAATGGCATTCAGATAAATTGCCCGTTTCCGCAATCCAGTAGTTCATCTGCAGATTGATATTCAGATGGTAATCGCTCTCCCAAGGCGGCGTGAAGCTTTCATTCCAGATGCCCTGAAGATTGGCCGGCAGGCTGCCGGGCCTCGAGCTTGCGATAAGCAAATAGCGCCCGTATTGGTAGAATATCGCTTCCAGCAAAGGATCCTCTCCGCCCTGCTTGTAAAGCCGCAGACGCTCCGAGGTCGTTTTCTCCCTGCATGCTTCGTTAAAGGCCTCCTCAGACGAAAGGTTCAGGGAGACCCGGTCAAACAAGGCGCTGTGATCAAGGATATGCGCTTCTCTTAATTGTTCATAGGTAAGAGAAGCCGCGGACTCCGCCTGTCTGATTGCTTCCGCCCGGGGATCCATGAAGCGGAATGAGGTTTGTGCCGCGAGAATCAAGGTAACGGCATCCGCCCCGCGGATATCCATGTAATTGCCGACCGTCCGGCACGTTCCCCCCTTGATGCAGGACATCAAAACCGATGCATATCTAATGCCGTCCGCTCCGCAGCTTCCTTCCATCGTCAGCAAGCGGTCATGACTGTGCTTGATTTCTCCTTCAAACGGCCGCCTGCTTAAACGAGCTGTGAAGGAGATCGCCCCCGGTTCGGATGCCGTTAGCCGGACCACAAGCACATGATTTACGGCGCTGGCGAATATGTCACGGTTATATTGAATATCCCCGATCTTAAAAGTTACCGATGCAATCCCCTTCCTAAGGTTCAATTCCCGCTGGTAATCCGAATGATCAGGCAGTCCGTGATCAAACTGAAGCCTCAAATCGCCTAATGGCTGATACGGTCCGAAATACTGCGGGATATTGGTGAGATGCAAAAGCGCCTCTTTCTCGGCATCCCGGGGTTTGCCTTNNCAGCAGCCTTCTGATCTCCTCAAGCTTGCCTGCAGCTGCCGGATTATCGCCCCCCCTCGGCCCGCCGAACCAGACCGAATCTTCATTTAACCCGATGCGTTCAGCCGATACATCCCCAAATACCATGGCACCCAGTCTGCCGTTTCCAACCGGGAAAGCTTCCGTCCAGACACGGGCCGGTTCGTCTTCCATCAACCTGCAGGTTTCGTTAACCATTGTCCTCCTCCTAAATATCAATCGCTTTTTATTATCGTATTTAATCGCTCCTTAAACCTCGTCCGCAAGATTCGAATAAAAAGAGCTGCCTCTCATTGGTCGCTATGACCCATGGAGACAGCTCTTTGAAGGCATACAATCGGGGTCTCCCTAGTTTTGGTAGCTAGGATAGCGGGCTTGTCCTGTCTATTTGATTACCCCTTTTTCATTAATGATTTTCGTGGCATCGTCAACCATCCTTTTTTGCACGTCCTCGATCGGTTCGTTACTCAGCATAAATCTGCTGAAACCGTCATTGATCACTTTGGTAATTTCCGAGTTAGCTGTTGTCATGACTTTCGGAGCGTCAAGATATTGGATTTCAACGTCAAACTGCGTGTATTTGAGCGAATCCATATCGTACTTATCTTCTTTGCCGGCAACCAGCTTGGTCAACAATTTTTCATTATCTGCCTTTTTGAAACCGGAGAATTCAAGTCTGTTGTCCGAATCTGCCGTAGTCATAAATCTCATCAGCTTGAAGGCCTCTTCCTTGTTCTTGGAGTTAGCACCCATCGAGATCTGGCTGCCGCTGGTGAAATATTTGCCTTCGTAGCCCTTAGGCTCGGAGCCTTTCGGAGGCACCGGTACCGGAGCAAAAGCCGTTTTGAAATTATGCGGATACTGTTCGGTATTGCCTGGGTCAGCTATCGTCCAGGTGCCTGCCAGAATCATGGCCGCTTGCTCGTTGAAAAATTCGGTTCGATAGTTCAGTTTTGCCGCTAGAACGTCAGCNNTATCCTTGCGAAGCTGGAAGAAATACTTGTATGACGGGTCTGCCAGAATTGTTGTTCCGTCATCGTAAAGGAACGGGTCTTTCATCATGGTTTGCGCCGGAGCGTTCATGTACAGCTCCCAGGTATGGAAATAAGTACCGTAACGTTTGTCAACGCCTTCACCTTTGTTCAGCTTTTTGGCGTATTCCCGGTAGTCATCCCAGGTCCATCCGAATTTAGGAACCTCCAGCCCGGCTTCGTCCAGAGCGTCCTTATTTAGCATCACATAGTTGATGCTTTTCGTGTATTGCATACCGTAATATTTGTTGTCCACCTTGGCGTTCACGTAATATTCATCCTCAGGGACAAGATTTTCTTTTTCATAGAATTCGTTAAGCGGTGCCAGGGCGCCGCGGGTGGCCCGTTCAAGCACCGATCCCAAGTTCGGTATTTGGACAACGTCAATCGCTTCACCGGAAGAAATCAGGAAGTCGAGTTTTTTCAGCATTTCCACGGAATCACCGGGAACGAGTGCCACATGCTCTACCTTGATGCCTGGGTTCTGATCCATAAATTCCTGCAGCATAGCATCGGTACCAGCCGACTGGGCTTCAT
>DOJM01000546.1:8949-9556 GCA_003529225.1 Paenibacillus sp. | reverse complement strand
TCCGAGTTTCCGGAATTTCCACAGGCGCTTAGCGTTAAGGAAACCGCCAGCATGGAGCCCAGTACAACGGATAATCTTTTTTTGCTCTTTGTTTTCATTTTACTTCCCCCCGCACTGAATTTTAAGTATAGTGCCTTGTTCATTTCTTATTATAGGCATCCGCTTTACTGGCCAAGTGCACAATTTTGCTGTTGTAGGATCACATTTTTGACTTTTACTATCTATTCGCACACCCGCAGGGTCAGCCCTTTACGCCGCCAAGGGAGATTCCGTTAATGACTTGCTTTTGCAGGGCAATGAACACGATGACGAGCGGGATGATCGCCGAAACAGCTGCCGTCATCATAATTGCATAGTTGTTCGAATAATCGTCCCTGAACAGTGTCATACCAAGTGGGATAGTGTACAAATCCTTATTTAGTAAGAAGATCAGCGGATTCTGGTAATCATTCCAGATCCAGATAAATTTGATGATCGCCACCGTAGCGAGCACGGGCTTGCAGAGTGGAATAATAATAGACCAGAATATCCGCAAATGGCCTGCACCGTCAATTCGCGCCGCTTCAATGTATTCGTCACTGACACCAATCATAAATTGCCGCAGCAG
>DOJM01000546.1:8606-8891 GCA_003529225.1 Paenibacillus sp. | reverse complement strand
CCAGCGAATCAGCAGAAAGCGCGGAATCAGTGTGGCCTGGTCAGGTATAATCATGAACGACAGCAGCGCCAAAAACACCATATTTCGTCCTTTGAACTTGATTTTGGTCAAAGCGTACGCCGACATAGATGAAATGATAAGTGTAATTAAGGTTGTAATAATCGCTACTTTAAAGGAATTTAAATAGAAATGAGAAAAAGGTACTCGTCCCATCCATACCATCTTGAAATTATACGCTACATTGATCTTCTCGGGAATCCATTGGATCGGGAAGCGCATAACATC
>DOJM01000546.1:681-8528 GCA_003529225.1 Paenibacillus sp. | reverse complement strand
CAGTTGCATGTTAAAATCCCCCCTTTATTCTTCATTTCTCATTTTCCAAGTAGCTGCGGTGATTAAGCCTATGACGGCGAATAGCAGCCAGGAAATTGCAGAAGCGTAGCCCATGTTGAAATATTTGAACCCTTCCTCATAGATCCTGAACACAAGCACGGTAGAAGAATTGTTCGGGCCACCTTCAGTCAAAAAGGCGATGATGTCGAACACCTTAAACGAGCCAATCAGCATAGTTATCAGCAAGAAGAACGTGGTTGGACGCAGCATCGGAATCGTGATGGCAAAGAATTTTTTCAGTGCGCTGGCTCCGTCTATTTCGGCAGCTTCGTAGATTTCATCGGAAATATTCGTCAAGCCGGCCATATAGATAATAATGGTGTAGCCCAGACTCGCCCAAGAACTGATAATGGCAATCGATAGCAGCGAGGTCTTTGGATCCACAAGCCATTTTGGAGGGCTGGAAATTCCAAGCTCCATCAAGAACTGATTGATCGGTCCAAGGGATGGATGGAACAATGCGCTCCATACGGCGGCAATTGCAATAATCGAAGAAATATAAGGGATAAAGAAAGCAACTTTGAAATAATTTTTGAGAAATACACTGTTTTGAATTAATGCCGCCAGCACCAAAGCAATCGCAATCGGTATCGGCACGGTCATAATCATATAAATAGCATTGTTCTTCAAAGCTTGAATGATGCTCGGATCATGGAACATTTTGATATAGTTATCCAATCCGATAAACTCGATCCCTTGAACCCCCGACAATAGATCCCATTTCGAGAAGCTTAAATAAAGTGAGAATCCAAGTGCAAATACATTAAGAAAAAGCATTCCGATAATTTCAGGAGCTAGAAAGAGCCACCCGGTCAAAGCCTCTTTCCGCTGCGGAGTCCAGAACTTCCGCTTCTCCTGCAGAATTTTTGGCACAGGTTGTTTTGCAGCCTCCACGTTGTATCACCTCGACAATTTGATTTGTCATTATAGTAATATATCCGCCTCCCGCATGAAGGAGTGATTATGACCCGAGATGTGCAAGATTTTGACCTTTGTCCTTCGACAACAAAAAAAACCGCCCTAGATGGGCGGCGAGTCTATTCGGTAGGTTGAGAATTGCGCTTCTCAGCGTACCGAGTGTTTGGATTTATATTCGCTCGGCGTTGTTCCCACATATTTTTTANNAAATAGGTTCTGTCCGAATATCCCAGACCGACGGCTAGCGATTCCAGATTTTGGCTGGAGATTTTCAGCATTTTGGTCGCAACCTTCATCTTGTGCTGATGTACATAGTCCGTAAAGGTCAGACCTGTCATGCGTTTGAAATAACGCGAGAAATAGCTCGGGTCAAGAAAGAGATAACGTGCCATATCGATTGAAGTGATGTTATCGCCAAGATGCTGATCGATAAATTGCTGGATAAGCTGCAGCTTGGGCTCCTGCGGGGGAGTTCCTGCCACCTGCTGTTTGTTGCCTGTAATCTGCACTAGCTTTCTTTCCACCAGTTCCATCGTATCCTCCAGTGTGCGGGTTTGCACGAGATAGACGAACAGATCCTCATCGAACGTAAGGCTAGTGAACATCAACTCGATACCGCGGAGCATAAAGGATAAATCCCGGACGAAATCACCCGGATGGATAGCCATTACTTTTGCAGTCCTAGCGATTTCCTGAAGAATACCACGGATGGCTTCAAGGTCATTTTTAATCACGGCCCGTTCCATCTGCGGGATATAACTATCCAGAAATCCTTGGGGAGCAGGCTGAAAGCGAGGGGTAGCGATTTGCAGAGTATCCAGAACTGTGTAATCCGCACTCGCGTAGAACTCGCACTTATCCTGAACAATTTGCCGATGGATCTGTCCGATCGCCTGCAGCTCTATTTTCTCAGTGACTGCGATGATGCCCGGTTGAATCTTAAGGAGATGGGAGCACTCGGAACACAATCGCTGTAAATAATCATGAAAATAAAGACTGGCATTCTGCGCCAGATTCACACGGTAATTATACAGGATCACAATATTCTTCTGCTCCAAAAAAGGCGTAATCCCCTCACACGCTTCTGACAGCTCTAGGGCTATATTGTAGATGGCATATAAAATAAGTGGATACTCGCTCTGCTTGTACCGCTTCTCGAAACTGGAAAAGTGAATGCTGACCGTGCCCAGCATGAACCACGGGTACGTCCAGGATATACCGATTTGCGTCGCATAGGCTAGCGTGGTTTCGGGCGGGGCGCCGCCAATCACCCTTTGCAGCAGATTCTGCCGGAATAACTGGCTGTTGTATCCCGTCTCCCCATGCTTGATTAACCCGATCTTCGATTTTAGCAAGCGTACAGACTTGGCAAGGCTTTTCTCCAGTTGCTCTTCCGTAAGCTGGTCCTTGATTAAATAGTCATCCACCTTCAGCTTTACCGCTTGCTGAGCATAGTGGAAATCCTCATGACAGGTCAGGAAAATAATTCTGACCTCCGGCTTCATGCGGGTAAAGTAATCGGCCAGCTCAATCCCGTTCTTTTGCGGCAAGCCAATATCCGTAATCACGATGTCGGGCTGCACTTCCTCAAACATTAATAACGCCTTGGCGCTGGAATAGGTGCTGCCGACAATCTGCAAGCTTTGTGCTTCCCAGTCAATCATCTGCTGAAGCACCTTGAGCATAGGAACATCATCATCTATGAGCATCACTTTATACATCAATATCCCTCTCTCTCGGGCAGATTAACCTGATGATTGCCGTGCGGCAAATACAGAGAAACGGACACCCCGCCCTGCGGCAAATTATGAAGCGACAAGCGGGTATCCTGACCATAGGTCAGCCTCAGCCTTTGAACTACGTTAATTAAACCGACCCTTTGATAAGTTCCATCCTGTTCATCGTCCTTGTAGAGCAATCTGCGGTTCAGTCCTGCCAGAATTTCTGCCCCTGCACCACAGCCATTGTCTTCGACTTCAATCATAATCCCATCAGGGACCGTTCGCGCACGGACGACAATACGCGGTGCCGGGTGGTCAACTAGACCGTGAACGATGGCATTCTCTACGAGAGGCTGCAGAATAAGTTTAGGAACGATGAGCTTCTCTGTATCCGCTTCCAGATCGACCTCCAGTTCAAGAGGGATTTCGTTGCGGATCTTCATGATGTCGATATAATGACCAAGCAGTCTGCATTCTTCCCGTAAGGTCGCCGGTTCATTGACCTTCAAATAGGCACGGAGAAGACTCATTAGCGAATCAATGATCCCGCTATGCAGCTTATCTTTAGCCAAAATAAGGCTACACTTGATCGAATTCAACGTGTTGATCAAAAAGTGGGGACGAATCTGCATAAACAGCGCCTCAAGTTCCATTACTCGCTTCTGTTCTTGCTCCAGCTCGATGTCGTGAATCAATCCTTGCAGTTGATCGAGCATGGTATTCAACGTCTGCCCTAGCTCAGCGATTTCATCCTTGCCTTTGACCTCCAGCCTGACATCAAGATTCCCCATTCCGAACTGGCGCACAACGCGCTGCAGCTTCATGATCGGACTATGCAATCTTTTGGCAATCAGCATGGAAGTGGCCGAAAAGACAATAAATAAGAGAAGCACCAGGCCAATACCGCTATAAAAAGTTCGTGAAATCTGGCCCGACCATTCTTTCTCTGAAGCTTCATAGACCAGCTCCCAATTGGATTTGTCGATGGCTCTGGCCGTACGTACGCTTCCTCTAGCTTCCTTGCCATCTGGGGCAAGCTCTGAGTTCCCGGCGATCAGTCCTCCTCTGGAATCAAACAACGCCAGCTTGCCAAACTCGACCGGCCCGAGCAATTTGTTGAAATAGGCATCGGGAATCGAGATGAGAAGCACGGATACCTGCTGTTTCTCCCGGCTATCATAGATTACTCTGGCAATATAGTAGCTACTGCTTTTACCGGAACCGCTGTCGGCCATCCCAAGCCATTGCAAGGTCTCCGGTTCGTGAAAATTGACACGTCCCATCAGCTTGTCCATGTTGGCATTAACCACGGATAAATTCTCAGTCCCAGAGGAGATCACAAAGTGTTTCCGGTTAACCAAATACATGCGAATGTTATTATTTAGCGGCTTAGAGTTGATGAGCGAGAACACATCCTGAATTTGCGTAAAATGTACGTAATCCTGATAGGTGTTCAGTCGCCCGGTATCTGCAAAGACCTTCAGATTGGCGCGAAAATTGGTATCGTTTACAATAAAATGCGATGCAAATGTCACATCATCAATGGTCTTATTTAGTTCGTCAATCATAACGTTCAGGAAGTTATCGTTGCTGAGCTGCAGCTTTTCTACCATCGTATCGCGGATTAGCACAAAGGAGNNGGGATAAAAATCAGCAAAAGAAATGAAACCTGGATACGTCTATAGTAAGTGAATTTGAACATGTTTTCTCCGCGCCTCTCTCATGCTCTTTTCTTTTATTCTATCAGCCCGTTATCCAGTATACATGCATTATCTGATTACCGTGACTTTCTTTTGACCGTTTGCGAAAACAATAAGCACTACTTCACCAAATATTTGTACACCTTCCACTACATAGGAATCCAAGTGACTGGATGGAACCTCATGACTGATCACGATAATATGCTCCTCATCCCTTTCAGGGAAGCTGATGCGGCATGCCTCCGCCTGCACAGCATCCACAGGTTCACCCGTATGGCGGTAAATCGGCACCTGTTCAACCAGTGGACAGAACGGCTCACCGGAAGGCTGCGGGTACAGCATCTGCATCATCGATACAGTTCCTTTTCCCGTTCTGGAGTAAACGGCCTGCTGATTGGGTTCCAGCAGATTGTATTCGCGGGAGATTACCCCGTCATCAATCTTGCCCTGAAGTCCTTTAACATTAGCGGGAATGATGCAAAGATTGGCTTCCTGCTCATTTTTTGTACGGCAAATGAATGTCTTGTCTTCCATCTGAACCGCTCCGGGTGCAAAATGAAAATGTTGGGAAAACGTATGCTCCTGACGGCAGCTAAAGCTGTCGACCAGAAGCCAGTAATAAGGCTTGATGAATATGATCCTCCTTAGCAGGTGTACCGGATCATCCAAATGATGATAGCCATCGTGGCTGCCCTCTACATAATCAAAGTCCGGATTGCTGATCCATTTGCTGCCTGTCGGCTTCGCAATTTGGGAGAAGGACCATGTATCCGTAATTTCGGTAAATCCAATTCCGTCGACAGTAGTCGTATTATGGGCAGCGCTTTCTTTTAGCGCCTTTCTGAGTGGTGTGTGATCACTATAGTTGTATCTGCCCAGATCGGTAAGTATATCCCGACCAAAGGCATACAGATCGAAATGTAGCAGATCCGCGTGACCATGCCCCCCCCCAAGCGGTCCGCAGTGGAAATATAGGTACAAGTCCTGCTCGTCCCACCCTGTTCGCATCACATAATGACCGGAATGTGTGAAAGAGCGCGACAAGTAAGGCGGGTCCTCCTCAATCAGCTTCTCGTAGCCTTCAACTCCATTCATTCCGAACAACCAGGCATTGTCATAATCCATATGATCGTATCCGCCAAAGCGAAGGACAGAATCATGGAACAACCAACCTGCATAAGTCAAAATCGAACGGACATCGCTGTCATCGCTATCACCGAGCATCGGCTGCCGATGATTCGGTTTGGCCCAATACAAGGAAGCGACGGCCATTTGATGAACTTTTTGCTGAAGTTCATCCTGTAGCTCCAGTCCATTCATGCGAGCCAAGCGGATGCAGTCGAGAAAACATACCAGAACCTCATGGTGATAGGTGGGCGATTGCTCCCAATGGATACCGTCTGCCATGACCTGGATTCTAGCTGTCTCCCCCAATCTCTCCTCACCGAGCCGTCGCCAAATCTTAGCTCTAGAGAACTCAGGGAAGTAGAGCGCGGTTTGGAATAAGCCACAAGTCTCCAGAACTCCCCAATTGCTGATATTCTTCCAGCCCGTAAACGATAAAGCTAAATATTCGCCGTGTTCATGAAGGGATATCATCACTTTCGCCAGAAGCGTCGGTGTGAGCAGCGGACTATCCTGTATATAGGATAGCGCTTTGATCCAGTTCGCACAGCGAAGACCCGCTTCAATTGTGCGCCAAGTCAGCGTATCATTCGTAGGCATGTCTGGAACAGGATTACGGTCCATCCAAGCTTCAAGCTGACAGCAAAATGTTCTCGCATACTCCTCATTACCTGTTATCGCATACGCTTGTCCTAATGCCACCCAGTAGCGGTGGCGATTCAGCATATAAGCCCATTCTACATCTTTGTCCGGAACATAGCCCCAGTAAATATCTTCCTCAAAGGTAACCGGAATGCGGCTGCGTTCCATGTCCCAGGGAAAGCGGAAGAGAAACGTCTGCTTCACAACTTCACCCGCTGTCTTCATTACAGCTTTCAGCTCATCTGCGCAATAACGCTGTACATAGTCGATAAGCTGCTGTTTCCGGCTATTCTCTGTCCTCCAGCCCGGCGTGCTCCGACTAGTCAAATACCGATGCAATGCTGTCAGCGCATCGTCCTGCCGCGCTTGGCGGAGCGCATCCTTCACGGGAGCTAGAGCGGGTAACTCAAGGTCGAGTAGCGTAAAGACAGCATAGGGAGAGGTTGATCGGTCATCAGCGTTCATACCAGTACCCCCTGCTGCCTTTTTNNAATAATCTCCCCAGATCATGAAATCATCCGGAGACAGACCGCCCCGTACATGGTAAGAGCCGTGCTTCAGCAGCCCCTCTGCGTCTTCACCGATCGTGGAATAGTTCTGCACTAGTGAAGTCATCGACTGTAATAATCCCTGCTGAAAATAAGCCCGCTCGGGATCTTCCTTATCCATTAGCTCCAGCAGTTCCTGTAGTCCAGCCGCAACAATTGCAGAGGCCGAGCTATCTCGGTACGTATCCGCAGACACTGGAGCATTAAAGTCCCAGTAAGCGACATGATCCTGTGGCAAATGCTCCAGAAAATAGCGGGCCATCCGCTTGGACGTTTCCAAATACAACGGATCCTTAGTATAGCGGTAAGATAATGCAAAACCGTAGACGCCCCAGGCCTGCCCTCGCGTCCAAGTCGATCCGTTAGTATAACCCTGGTGCGTAGCACCGCCAATCGGCTCTCCGGTCATCTGGTCGAAGAAAAACGTATGGTAGGAGCTGTCATCTCCCCGCACCAGATAACGTTTCGTTTTATCCGCCTGCATGACCGCCACCTGACGGTATAGTGAATCACCAGTCTGTTGTTCCGCCCAGTACAAAAGGGGAAGATTCAACAGACAATCAATAATGATGCGTCCACCTTCCTGGGCATCTCCCACAGGTCCCCAAGCCTGAATATAACCGCCGCCTGTGCGCCAGCGCTTCAGTAGTAAGTCTGCTGCCTGCAGTGTCAACTGACGTGCGGATTCGTCTTTATCTATAATCCATTGGGCCTTGGAGGATAACGAATACAAAAATCCGATGTCGTGATGATCAAGCACCGTCTTTGCCGCGAACCGGCGGCGGAAATCCTCTACGGTATGAGTTGCCGCAATACGGAAGCTTTCATCCTGCGTATATTCATAGCACAACCACAACATGCCGCTCCAGAATCCATTGGTCCAATCGTCGTTGTTATTAAGCTGGTAAGTTCCATTCATGCTGACATGAGGGAATCTGCCCCCGAATCGGTCAATGTTCTTACGTACCTTCTCTATCGCATCTTCAATCGCACTGCTCCACATAAGTTCCTTACTCCCTTCGGGCTCTTCGTTTCTTACGTTTCATGATAAGGAGAGTGAACAGAATCTAATAGGGGCGATTTTTGCTTTGATGTGCATTATTTTGACTTTTGTACGAAAGTACAGTGATGTG
>DOJM01000546.1:277-630 GCA_003529225.1 Paenibacillus sp. | reverse complement strand
ACTTTCATTCTTTTTAGAAACGGAGTGTCCTATTAATGAAAAAGCTAGGTGCATTATTTTTATCCATTTTCATGGTTATGTCTGTCTTTACCACTGCCCATGCGGCTGAAAAGCCTGTCGGCGTGTGGATTGATGGAACAGAAGTAAAGTTAGGCAATTCTAACCCAATTGTAGAAAAAGGAAATACCTTGGTTCCTATGCGTCCTCTCCTAGAGAAGCTTCATGTAAATATGAATTGGGATAAAAAGACCCAAACCGTAACGGGGGCCAAAAATGGACTAGCTCTCTCACTGACTATCGGCAGTACCACAGCAACGGTAAACGGGGAGAAGAAAAAACTAGAGGTAGCCCCT
>DOJM01000546.1:0-176 GCA_003529225.1 Paenibacillus sp. | reverse complement strand
GCTATAAGGTAGAATGGAGTGCCGCGCAGCGCACCATCACCTTTGTAGCCAATAACAAGGCTACAGGGAGCACCGGATTCTTATGGAAAGTGGAGAACAACGGTAATACCGTCTATCTACTTGGCTCTATCCATGTGGCTAACGACAAAATGTACCCGCTACGCCCGGAAATTGAA
>DOJM01000547.1:9338-15400 GCA_003529225.1 Paenibacillus sp. | reverse complement strand
CGTTTAAGCGAGAAATATAAAATATAAGCTATAGCGTGAAACTTATACTTTCTTATATTTTTATAAAATAACTATGAATAGGTGATTGCATATCTTATCTCTGATCGAAAAGTATGAATTACAATTCTCTAATAATAATTATTTTGGCGATATCGGGGTAGAACCCTCTTACTCCATTGCAAAAGGGACTCTTCCTGTCCTTGTGTCTGCTCCGCATGCCATTAACCACTATAGAGAACATGCTGTAAAACCTGCTGATATGTATACAGGCTCTCTTGCGCTGCTGTTACAAAAGCTCACCAATTGCCACTGTATCTATTCCAATAGCTTCTCCAAAGAAGACCCCAATTACATCCTTGGCGGAGAATATAAAGCTGCACTTGGAACAATTGTCAAAGAACATCAAATTAACTTTGTTATAGACTTGCATGGTGCCTCTAAGGAAAGGGAATTTGATATTGATTTAGGTACGTTACACGGAACTTCCATACAAGAAAATAATATATATGAAGTCGTACGTATTTTTTTCAATAATGGTATTACCAATGTTCATCAAAACCATACATTTTCTGCATCTCATCCGGGAACGATCACATCGTATTCCGCCAATGAGTTGTTAGTTCAAAGTATTCAAATTGAAATTAATCGAAATTATCGTAACCCGAAATCATTTGATTTATTCCAAAAAACCATTCATTCCCTCGAACAAATCATCAATCAATTGGGAGGCGCCTAACATAAATATCGAGCAGACCTTCACCCTATTGGACAAACAAAGCTATACTGCCCGGGAAGAAATCACAATGAACCCCGATGAGCTGGCTGAATTAGGCTTAGTCCACCATATCTTTGTCGAGCTTAAAGCAGAGAATGGCGCTCAGGTTAGCTGTTTGCTTTTATCTAAAAGTAACATCCCAAGAGGCAGTATTCAATTATCTAAAAGAGCAAAGGACAAGCTAGGAGATTGCCCCATAACAGGATTGACCTTTACTAAACCTGAGTACAACACGATCCTTCGGGGAATTCCTAAAGTGGACGAGATTGCCAAACCTTTTGTTAAAGCCTGTCCAACGCTCGTCAGCAAATATTCGAACCATGTAGAGCTGATTAATCCTAAGAATGGCTTTCGGGTAAACTTAACGTTAAAAGAGGATGACACTGCCAAGCCGAATGCACTATATTTCAACAGATATATCATGTTGTTACTTGAGACTCATGCCACTGAGAATGATCAACTAATCATCACCCGTGCAAGAACAAGTCCGCAGTCCACGGTTGGCATACATAAACTTATACATCTGGGATTCAAACGGCCCTTAACCGCATTAGGAAACCTTTTTATTGGCAAAAGAGAGCTTACGCTAAGAGTAGGACATCCCTACCCTTTTGATGAGCACCAAAATCTATGCCGAATTCACCCCAATGTTAGAAAGCTGCTGGGCATGGAAGAGACCGACAAAATCGTCATCACCTATAACAACAAAGAAATCACCGTTCCCATCTTAGATATAGACACTGAGCATATTGCTCAGCTGATCAAGCTAAATGAGGAGGATGATCAGCTTAAATTTATCGACAGCCACTTATTTATCGGAATTACCGCTTTGTCACGGAATGAACTAGAAATCCCCAGTATCGGCACATCGGTTACCGTAAAGAGAAGCATGAACTCCCTATTCTTAAAACACTTAAATAAGCTGGTCTTGCCCGTAATCGCTTTGTTGTTTACAGTAGTACAGCTGTATAAGGATTTGAATTGGAGCATCGCTCTGACCGTTGCTATTTCTCTGATACTACTTCCGATAATCATCTACACGACGCTATCTGAAGAGCGAGCAAAAATTAACTAAATGGAGCGATGATCGTGGAATTCACTTCACAAGCCCAGGTAGAAGATATGATCTACAGCTCTTATCTAAGAGCCATTAACAACATCACAGAAACTTTGGATGAACAAGTTAGAAGACCGGAATTAACCAGAGCATTGCTGGATCTAGTCGGAAGTCCGGATCGAGATCAACAATACATACTAGTCACAGGCAGTAAAGGTAAGGGCTCCACCTCTAGATTTATTTCCTCTTTATTAAGTCACCTAGGCTATAAAGTGGGCTTGTTTACCTCCCCTCATCTGGTGGATTTCAACGAAAGAATACGGATTAACGGGCTGGCCATATCCACAGAGGATTTTGTACGATTAGGAAATGTAGTTCGCGAGGGATTTCAAACGATTGAAGATCAGCTTGCCGCTGATGAGTACCAAGGTCCTGTTGGACTGGGCTTGGCGATTGCGACGTTGTACTTCAAGGAGAATCATACCGATTTCAATGTAATTGAATGTGGAAGAGGCGGAAGGTTTGATGACACGAATGTCGTGAAGAATGATTGGGCTGTCATTACTCCGATAATGGAAGAACATGTAGCTAATTTGGGACCTGACCTGAACAGCATTACACTACATAAACTGGGCATCGTCAAAAATAAGGCTACTAGCGTCTATATCAGCAAACAGAAATCGGGCGTACTTGCGACTATAAAAGCGAACCTTACTTCCAATTCTGTGCAGTATTATGAGGAGCAGTTCTGGGCTGACTCTATTGCAATAACACCCATTGGAACTACTTTTGATGTTCAGACAAATCAAGCGATTTACCCATCCTTAACGATTCCGTTATTGGGGCAATTTCAAGCTCTAAATGCAGCCACCGCAGTCGCACTATGTGAGGATATTACAAGTGGTCCTCTGAATAGGGAACTCGTTCTCAACTGTTTTGCGAAACTGCAATGGCCGGGTCGTTGTGAAGTAATCTATCATGACCCATTAACGATAATTGACGGAGCGATTCATAAAGAATCGGCACGCTATTTGGCTGAGCTTATTCAACTAGTGAATCCCGACCGCAGCCGAGCTGTAACTTCAATTATCGGTGTCCCTAAAGATAAAGATTATCCTGGGGTTATCGAAGTGATGAGTACAGTCTCGGATCAATTAATTGTCACAAGACCTGACATCAGTCATCTTTCTTTTCCTACGGATGCACTGCATGTTGCCAAGCATTTTATCGAACAAAGCTCCGAGTTCCCTTATTTGGAGGATGCTCTAACGCATATACAAACACGCCCGTCTTCCGAGATTATTATAATTGTCGGCACGCAAACCTTTATCGGAAATGCCAAAAGATTATTCGGACAATCGCTGCTCGATATTGGCTTATAGCTTCTCAAAGCGCTGGAGAATGACTTCCCGATAAAGGTCAGATAGAGCTGGCACTTCACTCGGATTCTGCTTACAATATTCATCTAACATGACTTTATGATTTACTTCAATCACCATGAGGCCTTGTCCTGTCTCCAAAATATCCACGGAGCAGAAATCAAGGCCCATCGCTTTAGAGGTCCTGGAAGCAAGCGCCGCTAGCGCCGCTCGTTTGGCCTGATCGCTAACCTCAATAGCAACAGCCCCGTTAATCAAATTGTGCTTCCAGGAATGAACTCTCTTTTTGCCAAGGAATACACGCGCCTGATGATTAAAGGTTACAATTCTATATTCAATCTCCGCTTCATAATAAGGGCCTATCGCCCCATTAAGCTTCAAAGAAAATAATGTGTCCAGCTTCTCGTGCAGATCGGTTATCTCATTAATTTTGTACACATGATTTCCCTGTGCCCCGTTATCCTGCTTCATAACTACCTGTTTATTGAACTTATAAAAAGAGCGCTCAGCTAATTCGTAAGGATTGGAATGATTAAATCTAGCATCAGGATGCGCTAAATAAATATGTTCTACCGCGGGGATATTCACCTTATGCAAAACGTCATAAGTTAAAGATTTACTCATCGCAATGATCGTAGAAGCACTGTTGTTTAGTCCGATCTCAGCGTCTACCATCACAAATGATTTCATTCCATCTGTCGCTCTATATACGAAATTCGGCGTTACTTCCTCAAAGGTAATCCCTAAGGTTGTAACAGAATGCTGGATCATTTTTAAGTAAGGTCTAGTCGTCATTCAGCTTCCTCATTTCTAACAAAATATGACCAAACCTAATCATATCATGAGAAATATCAACCGAAAATAATTTTTACATGTTATAATCACTTACACAAAAACCTTATAGATCTTGTTCAAGGGACTTTCCCCAAAAAAATAACAGTGTCTATGTTATGTTTAATGACTGATAGCGCTCTTATAGTTAANNTATTTAGTGATCATCCTCTATGATAAGCTTATCAAGCGAACCAAAAAGTTAAAGCGATTAAACTTTAATCTAGTAGTACCTATTATTATTGTTATTTAATAGTATTGTCATGATTAAAAGTTAAAGCGCTTATACTTTAAAATGAGAGGTTGGTGTGTCATGATCAATCGCGAGAACAGGCGGCAGACTTTCTACATGTATCTGTTCATTTCTCCTTGGATTATCGGCTTCCTAGTATTCGCCCTTTATCCTATCTTATCATCGCTTTACTTCAGCTTTACTGATTATGACATCATACACCCACCTAAGTTTGTCGGGCTCGCTAACTACACCGAGATGTTTCACAATGACCTGNNAATCGGTGGTTGTCACGCTGAGATATACCTTCATCGGTGTACCTATCCAGCTTGTACTCGGTCTTGGATTTGCGCTATTGCTTCACCAGACCATTCCTCTGCGCGGCTTTTTCCGAACGGCCATGTATTTTCCAAGCATGGTATCCGGCGTGGCCATGTCCCTCTTATGGTACTGGATCTTCAACCCGCAGATCGGGCTCTTCAATTACATCCTTTCCTGGTTCGGTATTCATGGACCAGCTTGGCTGATGAACCCAGACACTGCACTATATGCCTTGATCATCATGACCTTCTGGACAGCAGGCTCAGGAATGATTTTATTCCTCGCAGGTCTGCAAGGCGTACCGGCTAGCTTAATCGAAGCCGCTAACCTTGACGGTGCAGGACGCTTCAGAATTTTCTTGAACATTACCTTACCGATGATCTCTCCCGTGCTGCTTTTTCAACTAATTATGGGACTGATCGATTCCTTCCAAGTCTTTACCCAAGCTTTTGTCATGACTCAAGGAGGTCCGAATTACTCTGCCTGGTTCTATGTCTATAATCTCTATACCAGTGCTTTCAAAGAATATCGTGCCGGTTATTCCTCAGCCTTGGCATGGGTGCTCCTCATCGTAGTTATGCTGTGCACCGCACTAATTATGAAATTGTCTAACCGTTATGTTCACTACGAAGGAGGCGGACGCAAATGAGTACAGTCAGAGCGCTAAGCCCCCAGACTAAAGGAACAAGACGCCGCCGGAAAGTGGAACCTGTTAAGATTTTCAGCTTTATTACTTTAGTAGTTACAACATTTCTGATGCTGCTTCCTTTGTTCTTCATGGTTTCCACTTCACTTAAGTCCAAACGTGAGATGCTGAAGTTCCCACCTACCTTTCTTCCAGAGAACTGGCAGTGGAGCAATTACACAGAAATATTTGATACCCTGCAGTTCGGTACGCTTTACAAAAACAGTTTAATTATCGCCGGTCTCAGCGTTGTAGGCACCTTGATTTCTTCAGCGCTGGTCGCCTATGGATTCGCCAGATTCAGAGGTAGAGGGAATAAGATATGGTTCATCCTATTGTTGAGCACAATGATGTTGCCTTATCCAGCCATTATGATTCCGCAATTCGTACTCTTTTCGCAAATGAACTGGATCGACACCTTTCTACCCTTGATTGTGCCTGCTTTTTTCGGCTCAGCTTATAACATTTTCCTGCTGCGCCAATTCTTCTCCACATTGCCTGAAGAACTGTTTGATGCCGGACGCATTGATGGATGCGGCGAAATACGGATGTGGGCTACAATAGCACTCCCACTCTCCAAACCCGCCCTTGCAACTGTAGCTATCTTTGCTTTTATCTACAATTGGAACGATCTGCTTACACCGGTGCTTTACCTAAGCTCGTCAGAGAAGTTCACGCTACCCGTGGGGATGGCTTCTCTCACCTCATCGAGATTCCGCATTCCACCTTGGCATCTGCTGATGGTCGCTTCGGTTCTGGCTATGGTTCCAATCGTTACGCTG
>DOJM01000547.1:4411-9286 GCA_003529225.1 Paenibacillus sp. | reverse complement strand
AAATTCGTTGAAGGGATTGTACTTACAGGGATTAAGTAATAATCCGCCACCCGTGCGGCCAAATATACTTGAAATCATGGAGGGTTTAGCTAATGAACAAGAACAGGAAAAGTAGTGCGCTTTTACTTGCAACAACCATGCTCGTTGTTCTGGCATTGTCAGGCTGTAGCGGCGGCAAATCGGCGGGTAACGCGCTATCTGAAGGAAATGGTGGCTCCACCAATTCAGGAGGCAAAGCAGAAACGGTAACTATCACCCACTACACAATAGATTCCGAGGATCGTACATTTGTCGAAAAATTAATCCCTGATTTTGAAAAGCAGCATCCGAACATTAAAGTTAAAGTTGAAAAAGCACCTTATGAGCAGTTTGACAGCAAGCTGCAAACGCTAATTGCCGGTGGCAAATCACCCGGTGTGACAAGTCACTGGGGTTATGGAGGTTTCGCAGAATACTACAACAAGGATATGCTGCTCGATTTGACCGACCTAATAAAAGAGGATGGTTTCAAGGCAGCGGATTACAACATCCCAGAGAATTTGATGAACATCTACAAGGTTAAAGATCATACCTATGGCATCCCGGTTAATATGTATGTCACCTTGATGCTTTATAACAAAGACATGTTTGACGCTGCCAGCCTGACTTACCCAACAAGCGACTATGAAGATAAGAGCTGGACCTTTGACAAAATGGTGGAGAATGCCAAAAAGATGACACTGGTATCCGATGATATCGCCAAGACACAATACGGCGTAGACTTTACCTGGTCTGAACGGGATATGCGGCCGTTATACTTTGGAGCGCAGCCTTATTCAGAAGATACATGGACTAATGGGGGCGTACCATCCGAGACCTATTTTGACTCGCCAGAGGTAATCGCCGCATACAACAAGCTGTTTGGTCTCGTCTTCAAGGATAAAGTATCTCCATCCACCGAGTGGAGTAAAAGCGTAGCCGGTCAGAACGGCGATCCCTTTGTTGCAGGTAAAATCGGTATGTCCATCGGTGGCTCGTGGAACCTTGCAGGTGCGAANNTTCAAAATTGGCGTAGCCGCTGTGCCTTGGGGAGGCAACGATAAGGTACGCAGCACACTTTACGTCGATCCACTGCTGATCTTGAAGGATTCCAAGCATCCGAAGGAAGCTCTTGAATGGATTAAATACCTGATTACAACCGAAGTGCAAGAGAAATCCATTGACCTGAGCGGAGGTAACCCACCGATCAATACAGAAGCTGCAGAAGCCTACTATAAACATTTTGACGGTATCGATCCACAAGATATCAAAAATGTCTACGAGGGTGCTGTGAACTATGGCTTCGAATCCTACAACCATTTGATTACCAACTACTCGCAAATTAATGACATGTTTATTAATGAATTGCAGCCTGTAGAAACTGGACATAAGACGGTGGAAGAGGTGATGACGACGATTCAGAAAAAAGTTACGGAGATCATTCATCGATAATGTTTGCCAGGTATACCGTCCCTTTAGGGACGGTATGCCTGTTTGAAATCATACGTTTAGCGGACAGTCTGCCAACCCTGTATACTGAAGGTAGAAAACAGGATCGGAAAATCTGCCGCGAGGAGAATTAGAGATGAAAGTGAGTATTTTTGATGTAGCCAAGAAATCAGGATTATCGGTTGTAACCGTATCCCGGGTCTTAAATGGGGCCGAATCGGTACGCGAGAATAATCGCCAGAAGGTGCTGGAGGCCATTAAAGAGCTGGATTATCGCCCAAATGCAGCAGCACGTAGTCTGGCAAGCGGTAAGACGGGAATTATCGGAATTATTGTCACGACCCTGCAGGATTCCTTTTTTGACGCAGTGGTCAAAGAGCTGAATGAAGTCTTAGCGATGCATGGTTATTTTTTGGCCATCTCCATCTCAGCTGGCATCGAATCGGATGATAGCCATTATTTAATTCAGGAGGATCGTGTAGACGGTTTGTTTCTGCTCTCTCCGATGGAAGAGGATAATTATATTGTGGAATTAAAGCGGCGCGGCATTCCCTATGTGCTGATTGATAACCAAAAGCCCGAGAATGACACCTACTCTATCACGATTGACAACTTCAAAGGCGGCTACATGGCTACAAGTTATCTGTTAGCGCTCGGTCATACGTCAATTGCTCATCTATGTGGGCAGGAGATGTTCCGTAGTACGCGGGAGCGGCGTGCCGGATTCCTACATGCACTTGAGGAAAAAGGTCTTACTCCATTTGAGATTGTACATGGTGATTTCGAAATTGGGATGGGATACGAAACCTGCAAACGCTGGCTGAAGGAAGGAAAGTTACCTACTGCGGTATTCGCTGGCGATGACAATATCGCCCTTGGCGTCATCAACGCGTTAATGGAAGCTGGCATTCGAGTACCCGAACAAGTAGCTGTGATTGGCTATGATGATCATTATATTGCTTCACAGCTTCATCCATATTTAACAACGATCCGTCAGCCTTCGGACAAAATTGGATTAGCAGCTGCCGAAATGCTCTTAAAGCGTATCTCTGGAAAGATGAAGCGCGGAGCTGGAGTAAAGATTGACCCAGAGTTAATTGTACGGGAATCTACTTCCAATTAATTAAATCATATAGACAAGGAGTGACAACCATTGACTTACTACTTGGGGATCGATGGTGGAGGCACCAAGACCTATGCTCTGCTAAGCGATGAACATGGCAATGTTCTCGGTAAGGGCCNNAAGGCCACATTCGGGGCGCTAGATGAGGCTGGACTCCGATTGGAGGACATCCAACATACCTATCTTGGGCTTGCCGGTGCTGACCGTGAGGCCGATTATGCCATTCTCCATCCAATAATTCGCGAGATCGGATTTATCAATTACACCATTAACTGTGACACCATGANNAGGAACGACTCGCTCTCATGGAGTTGCACTAATCTGCGGCACAGGCACCAATTCGGCAGGCAGAAACAAGCAAGGAGAGCACTATCAGTGTGGTGGCTTTGACTACATGTACGGTGACTTCGGCGGGGGCGGTGCACTCAACATTGAAGTCTTTCGTTCTGTCATAAGAGCTTGGGATGGACGGGAACAACCTACCCTTTTGACCGGACTTCTACTCAACTTGCTAGGTTATGAGGAAGTTGGAGATATGTTTAATGATTTCCTCAATCATTGGAAAAGGGTCCCTGTTCATGCTGCACGCTTGCTCTTCGAAGCAGCAGCTGAAGGAGATGCTGTAGCCTTAGAGATTCTAAATCGGCAAGGCGTTGAGTTAGGGAAGTCCGCTGCTGCAGTCATCCACAAGCTTGGGATGGAGCAGGATACCTTTGATGTGGTTCTGGCGGGAAGTCTGCTAACCCGTGGGGATCGCGGCTGGATTCGCGGACCTATTGAGAAAGCTGTACAAGCTGCAGCTCCACAAGCAACTGTGGTGACTCTTGCCACAGAGCCTGTAGTAGGTGCCGTATGGTCCGCGATGGATCAAGATGGTTTGACCCTTAGCAGTGAAGTGTATGAGTACATGCGGCAATTTCAAGATTATGAATCGATCCAACAAACAAATAAGACAGGAGTGATTGATCTTGGCAACTAATCAAGGATTAAAGATCGCAGTTATCGGTGGGGGTTCTTCGTACACACCCGAATTGGTAGAGGGATTTATTCTTCATTATAAGGAGCTTCCTGTTCGTGAACTATGGCTCGTAGATATTGAACCTGGACTTCGCAAGCTGAATATCGTTGGAAACCTCGCTAAACGTATGGTTGAGAAATCCGGGCTTCCGATTGAAGTTCATCTTACAACAGACCGCCGAAAGGCTATCGAAGGCGCAGACTTCGTCAGCACTCAGATGCGTGTCGGTATGCTTGATGCCCGCGCACGTGATGAATCAATTCCTCTTAAATACGGTGTCATTGGTCAAGAAACGACAGGTCCTGGCGGAATGATGAAAGCACTCCGTACGATTCCTGTCATTCTGGATGTATGCCGTGATATCGAAGAGCTGGCTCCTAACGCATGGCTGCTCAATTTCACCAATCCTGCAGGAATGGTCACTGAGGCTGTTCTGAAATACTCCAAGGTAAAGAGTATCGGTCTCTGTAATGCACCTATCGGCCTGATCAAGCAAGTATCCGCCAAATATAACGTAGCTGCCGACCGTGTTTATGCCGAATTTGTTGGTCTGAATCACTTGCATTGGATTACTAGAATCGATGTTGAAGGTGAAGATAAACTGGATGACATGCTCACAGAGGGTTATAGTGCCAAGAACGTGCCAGCCCGAGAGTGGAATCCAGAATTTCTACAATCGCTTCGTGCCGTCCCTTCCTACTACTTGAAATATTTCTATATGACAGATGCTATGCTCGAAGAGCAGATGGAATCGTTTAAGCAAGGCATCAACCGTGCTGAAGTCGTCAAACGTGTAGAAGAAGAGCTGTTTGAGCTATATGCCAATCTAGAACTAAGCGAGAAACCAAAACAGCTGGAACAACGCGGTGGGGCTTTCTATTCAGAAGCGGCCGTTGATCTCATGAGATCGCTCCATAACGGATCAAACGACATCCAGACCTTGAATGTTGCTAACCGTGGNNACTTCTTGCCAGATGATGCAAGTATCGAAGTCAACTGTGTCGTCACCAAGAACGGTCCACTACCTCTACCACTGACCAAGATTCCACCAATGGCCAAGGGACTCATCCATGCGGTCAAAACTTATGAGCAGCTAGCTATTGATGCCGCTGTAACCGGCGATCGTGCGCTTGCCCTTCAGGCACTGGTACATCATCCACTCGTTCCATCTGTAGATGTGGCGGTTCGTATGCTGGATGAAATGCTCGAAGCTAATAAAGAGTTCTTGCCGAACTTTTTTACCAAATAACCATAGAAAGGAAACGTC
>DOJM01000547.1:2518-4391 GCA_003529225.1 Paenibacillus sp. | reverse complement strand
GTTGCGCGTTTACATTTGATGATGGGCCTTCCCAGCTTCCCGTTGAATTGTGGCTTGATGTTTTGGAGGAGGAAGGTGCTGTCGGCACCTTTTTCTTCACTGGGGAATGGATGGACCGCTATCCAGAGAAGGCGAGATTGATCCTGTCCCGAGGTCATGTGCTTGCTCCGCATACGTATCATCATCGGCGGATGGCTCAAGTGCCAAAGGCGGTATTCTTAGAGCAGTTGAAGCTGACTGAGCTGGCCTATCAGGACGCAACGGGTCTCCCTTCTCCCAATTTCATGCGTTTTCCATACTGCTCATTCCGGGAAGAAAATCTTGAGTGGCTGACAGAATGGGGCGATTATCTAGATATTGAAGGCGTTGATTGCGGAGATTGGTCTGGTATTACTGCTGAAGAGATCGTTGCCAGAGTTGAACCTACGCTTGAAAATGGAACCATTGTAGTCATGCATAGTAATGATGTTGCAAAGGGTTCACCGGATGCATTGAGAGCACTTATTCGGATCGCCAAGCAAAGAGGCTTGGAAAGTGTCGGCATACCTGAAGTCCTTGGGTCTATTGGCGTAGAAGTAAACCACAGACCCTGGAAAATAGTCGTAGACGTTCCCGCAGAGTTAGATCATCCCTTGGAAAAGTGGGTGCCTTTAGAAAATAGTAAGCAGCTTGCCGACCTCGCGACCCAGACAACTGAGTGGAACATTCCGCAATATACACTGTATTTCACTTCTGAAAAGGAGTGGCTGGAGCATCTGGAGAGTCCACTAGAAGAGACTCAGGTTACAGAGGATCGCGAGTTGTTTACCATACGGCAATTTGATGGCAGCTATTGGGGATATGTACGTGCCGGTGTCGTAGACAATACCCTTGTATTATTAGATTATGCAGCTAAAGAAGCGCAGGCTGATACCTTGGTGTACTTACTTCGCTGGGCTGCGGATACTTCGATCAGATTGGGACTAACCAAGATTGAAGCCAGACTCAATATTCGTAAGATGAGCGAGATGTGCAGACAGTTAGGCTGGCAGTCAGAGATAGTAGAAGATTAATAAGACGATATAATTCATACTGATAAATAGTTGCGGTAAAAAACAGCGGTCCCCCGTTATTGGTGGATCGCTGTTTTGCGTTGCGGGAATGGCAAACCTCCCAGCAGGAAAAGCCGTAATCCCAGTTTGCTCTACAATCATCCAAACGTAAGCTCTAATTGAAAGTTGATGTTCCTTTCGGTACAATCAATTCCAACATCGTATGATTCCNNAAAGATACCAAAACCATCGGCGAGGTGGCTAAGCTGCTGGGCACAACCATTAAAACCATCCGTTATTATGACGACATTGATCTTTTGAAACCATCGAGTCACAGCGAAGGTGGACATCGGTTATATACTCCCGAAGATATTTCCCGCCTGCGGCTGATCACAACACTGCGTTATTTGGACTTTGGCATTGACGAGATCCGCCAAGTCATCGCTGGAGAGATTCAGCGNNCTGGAGACGCAGGTAAATACGCTGACTAATATGATTTCGATTCTGCGCCAAGCCCAAGAGTATGATTCCTCAGGCAATTCCATGGATTACATGAATGAGCTGGCTGACTCCTTGTCCATGAATGCCTCTAAACGAAACGAGTTCACCTCCAGCAAAATAGAAGAAATACAGCCGCTCGGTCAATTACCGTCCGAATGGCGGGATACTTTTTTGTATTTGTTCAATAAATATATTATCAATGAAGTCAAAGTGACGGCCGGGCAAACCGTAGCTTGGAATGAGCTGCAAGCGCTAATGAATGATGCGCAGTACATGGAGGAGCTTGTCCGATTCGAACTGCCCTTCTTAAATATGGTCAGGCAACCTCGTGTTCCCGCTGC
>DOJM01000547.1:1940-2461 GCA_003529225.1 Paenibacillus sp. | reverse complement strand
ACGGATAGAACGCTTTAATAAACTGTGCCTGCTCCTCAACCCCAAATGGGATGTTATTGTAAAAGGAAATGCCTTGCTGATGCAAGGATTACAATGGAAACTCAAGCAGGAGAACTCTCATTCAGCGCCTTGTTGAAGTGTGAACTTCGGATGGTCTCCCAGGTTGATGTTCAAATATTGCAAGGGCTGTCTTTTCAAATAATGGTCAAAAAAATCAAGCGTGTACTCATTAATCAGCTCATGCGTTCCGCGCACATCCACACCCTCCATCCATTTAAACAACGGGGTGAGCAGATATAGATCGGAGAAGCTCATATGTGTGCTGTTTTTGAATGTCATCCAATAGTTTCCGCCTACGGTTACCGGCTCATAACGGGCAAACAGCTCATTATAGTAGGCTGTAATTTCGTCTCTGTTCGCTCCCAATGTGGCGATCTCTTCATCAGTGGTTTGGTCTACTCCTTTTAATGTGTCATCGGCACTCATGAGCAGAAAAGGCTTCTTTAGGCCGTCTGCAGGAA
>DOJM01000547.1:0-1794 GCA_003529225.1 Paenibacillus sp. | reverse complement strand
CTTCATTACGCCGATCCATAAAAGAATACTTCATTTGCTCATAGCCCATTTTTCCTTCTAAATCAAACTTCACCACAGGCTTATCTGGAAATGCTGAAGCTACGCTGCTATAAGCATGTTCGATCCCTACGACAATATAGCCGTGGCTTGCCAATTGCTCGACTTGAAACATGTTCTGATTCCTGTAGCCCATAAATCCATGCGAGAAGAGAAGCACAGGATATTTAGATTCTGTATCCGCTAATCCGGCATTCGCAATAGCATGGGTGTTGACCAGGTTAAACCCTGAGAATAAAAACTCCGGCAGGTGCAAAAATTCATGCAATCCTTCTATATAGGGAGCAGGATCAGATAAATAGGGCGCCTTTTTTCCAGTAGCCTCCGAACTTGCCGGATACCAAATTTGTACCATTAATTCGCGGGAATCACCGGATGTTTTCGTGAATTTTTCTTCTCTCGCAGAATCGGTCCAATGGTAGGTAACGGTCCCTATTTCGTAAGGACTTGTGGGCTCCGCAAAAGAAAATACAGGGAATAGGAGCGGCAGCGCAATGGACACAGCAGCATAAACCACTCCAACTCCTCCAAGAATTAGTGTCTTCCAGCGCTGTCGCGGCTTTCTTTCTGCCCTTGCTGTGGATCGGAAGAAAGGTCTTACCCCTCCTACAATCGCCCATAGTGTGACCAGATACATTGGGATCATTGGCCACCGCAATCCTTCCACGAAAGCGTGGACAAGCAGTAAAACAGCAGAAATTCCGCCGCCTATCAGCCAACCGCGTTGTGATTTAGGGCGTCCTAGCATTAACCCACCCAACATCAATACATTAAATAAGACAAGCATGATCTCAATCCATCTCATAATCTATAATCCTCCTTGGATTTCTCTTCTGGCCGCCGACCTGAACCAAGTATAAAACCTCCTGTTAGAGGAGAATCAAACACCCATTTAATTCGCTGAATGGAGGATAGAGAAAAACTATAGGTTACGAGAAATGAGGATTGGGGCATAATTGAGGGGAAGATAACAACTTGGAGGTCGCCTCTCAGCTGATGAATCTTATTAAGATAGAACATTCATAAGATGCTACTTCAGCGTATTTCTCGAATCACCTGTGCAATGCCAGAAGAAATATCAGACTCTTTTACACTAGATACGTTGAGCTTTAGAATTCTCTCTTTTTTCGCAAAATAGGGAAGGTACCCGCTATCCGCCATCTCCACTCGAATGAACTTTTTTTGCAGCCGTTTGATCATCTGCTCTGCTCTAAGGTTATCCTCCAATTTCAGATACGTATGCACGCCTAGCTGACTGGCAGGAACATAGGAATAATGCTGTTCAGATGCTGCATTTGCCTCCCTTATAATCGAATCATGGAGGAGCATGGATCTTTTTCCGTAGCAGGAACGCATCTTTTTTCGGTGGCGCTCGAACATTCCACTTTTCAAATACAACTCCAAGGCAGCTTGTGACAGCATAGAACTATCGATATCCATCAGTCTTTTGAATCGGTTAAAGGACTCACAGAGCACCTCAGGAAGTACAGCCACACCAACGCGCAGACCTGGGAATATAATCTTGGAGAAGCTTTTTAAATAGATAACGTGTGATGTATTGTCATAGGCATAAATCGGATCTTGCTTCGTATCCTGCTCCAGATCTGCCATGTAGTCATCCTCAACGATATACACATCGTATTTAGCTGCAAGCTGGGCAATCGCCTTCTTCTGGTTGCGGGTATAGGAAACGCCAAGCGGATTATGAAACCGTGGTACGGTATAGAAGAACTTGAA
>DOJM01000548.1:10554-16890 GCA_003529225.1 Paenibacillus sp. | reverse complement strand
GCAACGTTTGTATGCTTCATAATATCTGCTTGATAAGCGCCTTCCAAGTCACCGAAGTTCATTTCTCTCAAGCGCTTATCCGTTTTCAAAATCATGTTTCGGCCTTCCAAAATGGTATCGGCCGTACCTACCGCACGTCCACTCGAGCTGCTGTATGCTGCGCTGAACGGAATGTCATGCAAGCCTCGTGCCAGGTCCTCGGCAACCTTGATGCCTTCTTCCGAGAGCGGAGCATCCGAAAGGACCTGCATCCGTTCTTGCACGTTAAACAGCGTTTCGCCGTGACGAACGAAGTAGAACGTGAGCTTGTTTTGGCCGGTTTCCGCATAGCTCTGATCGCCGACTTTTTGCACCGTATATTTGCCGTCTTTCCACTGAATCTTCGTTACGCTCGAATTCGGCAAGCCGCCCTTGCTCATATCCCAGGCTTTCGGGTCGAGACCCATGACCAAATCGAGAATGGTGATGCCATGCGAAACGACAAGCACATTCCCGCCTTTTGTTTTGTTTGCTTCAACAATTTGATCCAGCGATGCTTTAGCCCGCTCGAACACGCCTTGCATATTCTCGCCGTTCACCGAGGTGTAATCGAGTTTCTGGAACGAAGCAACATTTGTATGCTTCATAACATCTGCTTGACAAGCGCCTTCCAAGTCACCGAAATTGATTTCTCTCAAACGCTTGTCTTTGATCAGCTTGAGATTGCGGCCTTCAAGAACGATATCGGCCGTATCGCTTGCCCGTTCGCTCGTACTGCTGTACGCGGCAACGAACGGAATGTTCTTCAAGCCTCTGCCTAGATTCTCGGCTACTTCAATTCCTTTCTCTGTTAGAGGAGAGTCGGAGAACCCTTGCATACGTTCTTGTACATTAAATATCGTTTCTCCATGTCGTACCAGATAGAAAGTAATCCCTTGATCTTCCTTTTTCTCGGTATTATCTGCACTTGCACCAACATTGCCTACACTAAATGAACTTAAAATGAAGAAAGCCATCATGATAGTGAATAACTTAGATAAACTCTTGTTCATATACGTATCCCCTTTACTATCTATTTTGAAAGCGTTAACATTAATTATATAGAGGGGCTCAAATTCAAAATATCCATTTTTTAAGCAAAATTAAGGCTTATTTTTTCGTGTTTCGTTTAAATGTGAGATGTACTTATATATCCAAATTAAAAAAAGCTATTATATAAAAATGAATTTGCGGAGTATAATGCTATTTAGCGTTTTGACCACTATACTCAAGTAAAATAATAAAGGTGGTCTCATAAGAAACGGATGAAGAGGTGGACGGTGGCTTTGGATTACATTTATGAAAGCATTCAAATGAACAATGATTTGCCAATTAATATATTTCTTCATAATGCGNNAATTTGTGGAGGACCACTGGCATGATAGCATTGAGTTACTGTTCGTTCTCAAAGGGAAAGTTGATGTTTATATTGAAAAGAAAAGATTTACCCTACAAGAAGAGGATGTCTTGATCATCAACAGCAATGAAATTCATTCTATTCAATCCCATGAGAATAATTTGTTACTTGCCTTGCAGATTCCCATTTCATTCATTAAAACTCAATTTGCAGATATCGATCAAGTTAGGTTCCTATGCAAGTCCTTTCTATATGGAGAGGAAGAGCAAGAGAAATTTAATGAAATTCGCTCTTTATTAGCCGAAATGATGTGGGTATATAACAAAGAAAATTATAGCTATGAGCTGAAAATAAAGTCTTTACTATTCCAGCTAATTTACGTACTGCTTTGGAAATTCAGAGAGAGTCGCGAAGATAGTAGTAGTCGAATTGGTTCCAAGTACACAGAGCGTATGTTAAGTATTGTGAACTACATTCAAGGCAACTATATGAAATCACTTAGCTTGCTCGATATTGCGGAGCAGGAACACTTATCGCTTCCGTATTTATCTAGTTTTTTTCAGAAAAGTATGGGGAAGTCCTTTAGTCAGTATGTTAATCAGCTTCGATTGAAGCATGCTGTCAGAGATATTACTTACACGGATCATTCCATTACTCAAATTGCTATGGACCATGGATTTCCGAGTTTAAAGTCATTTCACAAGGTGTTTAAGGAAGTTTATAAAATAACACCGATTCAATACCGTAAGGATTTGCAAAGGCATGAAGAGCATGAGAACCTGCTTTCAAATGATTATGCGACTTACTTGGATTTTGATCGTGAGAATGCGTATGAGGCTTTGTTTAAGTATTTGCTTTCACCTGATCAGCAAACAGCTGATAAGACGCTTGATAAAGGTGTAGTCACAAAAGAAATTAGGGTGCAGCTCTCCGGTAAGAGTAAGGTGATTAAACCTTATTGGCGAAAAATATGTACGATAAGCAAGGCGAAGGAAATTTTAATGAGTGAAGTGCAATCACATTTAAAGTTGATTCAGGAAAAGGTCCAGTTTAGCCATATAAGGTTTCATGGGATATTTGATGATGAGATGATGGTCTATCGTGAGGATGCACAAGGCAATCCAATATTTAATTTCTTCTATGTCGGACAATTGATAGATTTCATACGAAGCATTGGACTCCGCCCTTATATTGAGTTTGGGTTCATGCCTAAAGATTTAGCGAGTAGTGAGTCTTCTTTCTTCTATAAGAAGAGTAATCTGAGCAAACCCAAGGATCTAGGGAAGTGGAGAAAGCTCGTGGAGCAATTGCTCTTGTTCTGTAAAAACCGTTATGGCGAAGAAGAGATGAAGCATTGGTATTTTGCTTGTTGGAATGAACCTGATTTGCAAATTTTTTGGCCGGATACGTTCGAAGACTATGGCGAAATGTATATTCAGACTTATCAAGCTGTTAAAGCGAGCTGCCCTAAATTCCAAATGGGGGGGCCAGATCTTTTTTCAGAAACGGTATATCAAGAGTCTTGGTTAGATCTTTATTTAGATTTCTGTATCACAAATCACTGTGTTCCCGACGTTATTTCGTTTCACAGTTATCCAGTACGAGAGCAGCCATTAAAAGATAAACCAATATCTTGGATACATTTAAGTAACGATAATTATTTGAATGAAACGATTCATTTGTTAAAAGATAAACTGAAGGCAAAGCTCTCGCAACTGCCTGATATTCATGTAACGGAATGGAATTCAACACCATTTCATCGCGATTTGACGAACGATACCTGTTATAAAGCGGCCTATATTGTGAAGAATGTACTAGAGAATCTAGATGAACTGCAGAGCTTAGCTTACTGGTCCTTGACGGACTTACTGGAGGAGCTGCGACCAGCGGAGGAACCTTTTCATGGTGGATTGGGCTTAATAACGAGCAATGGAATCCAAAAGCCAGGTTATTATGCTTATGAGTTGTTAGGCAAGCTTGGTGATCGCCTAATGGAGCTTGGCGCTGGATATTGTCTCACAAAATCGTCGCAAGGCTATCAATTGATGGTCTACCATTATTGTCATTTTGATCGATTGTATGGTACGTCTGATTCACTAGGAATTGACGCCTTGAATCGATATCACGTCTTCAGAGACACGAATAATTTAGAGATGAGTTTTGCGATCCAAGGAATACCAAGTGGTGTATACAAGCTTCGTCAAACTACGATAAATCGGGATCACGGCAGCGCTTATGATACATGGATTGAGATGGGTGCTCCAAGTTCACTTGATGCAGATGAAGTGGCCTATTTGAATCGTAAGGCTGTACCCAATCAAGNNATATCCAAATTTCGCTCAATATTAAATGTAAATTAAACCCTCATGAAGTTCGATTATATGAACTATGGCCTGTGTATGATGCGTAGTACTTTTAAATGAAATCTAATAGGTTAAAAAATAACTATATAAATCATTACACGCAATAGAGGCTGACCTAAGCATCCATTTCATGGATTTTGGGTCAGCTCTTTTTTATGATTTTATTGAAAGCGCTTAATTTACTAATCATAAAAATCATGAAATTTGGTCTATTTTTGATTAAGAAATGGAAAGTTGAATGGATGAAAATTGTATATAATCACAAATGTAAGGGATTACATTGCGGTCCGTCGAAGCTTCTTTTCTATGATACTTACAGGGGGTATATGTATGAATAAACAAGTTTCATGGAAAGAAAGAATTAGTTATGGTCTAGGAGATACGGCTTCTAATCTTATTTTCCAAACGGTTACCTTATATTTAATGTTTTACTACACGGATGTATATGGGTTGAATGTCGCAGCTGTAGGAACCTTATTCCTTTTAGCGAGAATTATTGATGCGTTCGACGGGCCGATATTTGGAGTTTTGATTGACCGCACGACTTCGAAATATGGGAAATCCAGACCCTGGTTCCTTTGGTTATCGATTCCGTTCGCGGCAATTGCAATTCTTGCGTTCATGTCGCCGGATTTCGGGGATACAGGAAAATTGGCTTACGCGTATATTACCTATATTCTACTGAATGTTTTATACGCAGGTATTAACTTGCCACTCACTTCGATTTTGCCAAGCATGTCAAGTGATTCACAGGAAAGAACGGTAGTGTCCTCGGTTCGTATGATTCTGGCGCAAGTAGGAGCTATATTTGTCAGTATTGCGACACTACCTCTTGTTGATGCGTTAGGAAAAGGCGATCAAAAACAGGGTTTTATGTTAACGATGATGATCTATGCTAGTGTAGCGGTCGTATTTTTCCTGATTACATTTAAAAATGTAAGGGAACGTGTTCAAGTTGAAGGCAATCGTCCAGTCCCTTTTAAAGAAGGAATAAAGGCAATTAAAGGAAACACACCTTGGTGGATCCTTTTAGCTACTGGACTGTTCGTATTTATCGGAGTTACAGCAAAGGGCCCTGCTACTATTTATTACTTTAAATATAACCTAGGTAGAGAAGACTTAATACCGCTTGTTAATGGCCTTAACGTTCTAATGTTACTTGCGATTATACTAGTTCCTTTTTTTAGTAAGAAATTAGGTAAACGCAATGTAGTCTTTACGGGTATGATCATTGGTATTGTGGGGCAAGTCATTATCTATCTAGGTGCACAGATGATGTCTGTACCGCTTGCATTAACGGGTGTCATAATCAGTAATTTTGGAGGGGGCTTTGCATTTGGTCTACTGTTCGCGATGATTGCTGACACGATTGATTATGGAGAATGGAAGTCAGGAGTAAGGGCACCAGGCTTACTATCTGCCGCAAGCAGTTTTGGTGCTAAGTTCGGAATGGGGCTCGGGGGTGCGATTGCAGCTTGGGTTCTAGCGTTAGGGAAATATGCACCGAATCAAGCACAAGCGCCATCGGCTTTGCTAGCCATTGAATTCAATTTTGTATGGTTACCATTAATTGCGAATGTCATTGTTATTCTATTATTCCTGTTCTATAAGCTAGATAAAGATGAGCCCCAAATGATTAGTGACTTGAAAGCTCGTAGAGGTAACACGGGAATTGGAGCCTAAATAAGAATTATATAATTAACTAAAGTGGAGGGAATATCGTAATGAATTTGAAGGCAAAGCCATTTTACTTACAAGAAGAGGATATCCAGTGGGTTAAGAACACACTAGATTCGATGGATTTGGATGCTAAAGTGGGGCAGCTATTCTGCCCTCTAGGGATGAATGATGATCAAACTGAATTACAAGATATGCTAGAGAACTATCAACCAGGTGGTATTATGTATCGTCCTGGGGAGGGTGTAGGTGTTCAAGCCACTCATCGTTATCTGCAAGACAATTCTCGAATACCCTTGCTTGTATCGGCGAATTTGGAAGCTGGAGGTAATGGGATCGTATCTGAAGGTACCTACTTTGGTAAGCAAATGCAAGTTGCAGCAACAGACAACGTAGAGATGGGGTACCGCCTTGGTCAGATTGCAGGACGGGAAGGAACAGCAGTAGGTTGCAACTGGGCATTCGCTCCCGTTGTAGACATCGATATGAACTTTAGAAATCCGATTACAAATATACGTACCTATGGCTCTGATCCTGAGAGGGTATTACGTATGGGCAAGGCTTATGTAAAAGGGGTGCAAGAGACTGGCGTTGCTGCATCCATCAAGCATTTCCCTGGGGATGGTGTTGACGATAGGGATCAACATTTACACATTTCAATCAATTCGCTTTCCGTAGAGGATTGGGATCAAACATACGGCATGGTGTATAAGGGATTGATCGATGAAGGGGCAATGACGGTGATGATTGGTCACATTATGTTGCCAGCTTATTCACGAGCACTCTCGCCTGACATTCGTGATGAAGAATTATTGCCTGCAACATTGTCACCTGAATTGTTGAATGGATTACTGCGTAACAAGCTTGGTTTTAATGGGATGATCGTGACGGATGCTGCTACAATGGCAGGATTCACGATGG
>DOJM01000548.1:10215-10538 GCA_003529225.1 Paenibacillus sp. | reverse complement strand
GTTTCTCTTTAACCGCAACATGCCTGAAGATTATAAGTATATGAAGCAAGGAATCGAGAATGGAATTTTGACGATGGAGCGGCTTGATGAAGCAGTTACACGTATTCTAGCACTTAAAGCTTCTCTTGGTTTACATCGTAAGCAACAAGAAGGTAAGCTTGTTCCAGGGCCGGATGCATTATCCGTGATGAAATGTGAAGAGCATGAGAAGTGGGCACAGGAGTGTGCAGACCAAGCTATTACACTAGTGAAAGATACACAGTATCTACTACCAATTAGTCCAGAACGTCATAAGCGTATTTTATTCTTCTCACTTGGCGATG
>DOJM01000548.1:9616-10160 GCA_003529225.1 Paenibacillus sp. | reverse complement strand
AAGTTAGAGCGTGAGGGATTTGTAGTTGATATCTTTAATAGAGAAAATTTGGACTTTAGTTGGATGATGACTTCCATTGAAAGTTTAACGGATAAGTATGATTTAGCTATTTATTGCGCCAATATCGTAACGATGAGTAATCAAACCGTCGTGCGAATTAACTGGGCACCGCCTATGGGTGCTGATATGCCGTGGTTCTTGCAAGAGTTACCTACCTTGTTCATTTCCACAGCAAGTCCTTACCATCTACAGGATGTACCACAGGTGAAAACATTTATTAATACGTACTCCTCGAGTGAGTATGTGTATGAAGCATTGGTGGAGAAGTTGTTAGGACGCTCACCGTTCAAAGGGGTAAATCCTGTTGATCCATTCTGTAACTATTGGGAGAGTAAATTGTAATGGTTCTAGCAATAATCTTCGATTTGGATGGCGTTATCGTATCAACAGATGAATATCACTTTCTTGCTTGGGCTAAAATTGCCAAGCAAGAAGGAATCCCATACAATTACGCAATAAATCACCGACTTCGTGGTGTGAGTCG
>DOJM01000548.1:9222-9556 GCA_003529225.1 Paenibacillus sp. | reverse complement strand
CTACCAGGTGTATTAACGACGTTGCAAGCCTTGAAGAAACGGGATATTAAGATTGCTATTGGCTCGTCTAGTAAGAATGCACCGATTATTCTTCAGAAAGTTGGGCTTATTGATTATTTCGATGCGATTGTAGATGGGAATCAAATTACGAATAGTAAGCCCCATCCAGAAGTGTTCTTACTAGCAGGAGAGAAGGTTGGGGTTTCCCCTGACTGTTGCCTTGTAGTGGAGGATGCAGAAGCAGGGGTGGAAGCAGCACTACATGCAGGGATGAAGGTTGCTTCGATTGGTGAAGCAAGTCAATGTGGGAGTTCACATTTCACATTACAAACAC
>DOJM01000548.1:6829-9214 GCA_003529225.1 Paenibacillus sp. | reverse complement strand
CTAATAATTGATAAAACCTAAGAATTTAACTAGGGAGATGAAGGACATTATGGAAAAATATCTATATGGAAATCTGTTGGCGGAACTAGAGAGACGGACAGAGGTTAAGAATGTCAAAGGTCTAGATATGATGATTAAAAAGCTTCCAGATTCAGATGCTGAGGGAGAAATGGATGCTCGTGTTTTGCAGACAACAATCGAAAGTGCTGAAAAGATGGCTGCGATGGGCAAGCCACCTGAGGGAGAGTTCGATTTAATGGCAATGGTTCAGGGGATGCGTGCAATGATGGGCTCGCCGAATACAGATGTAACAACAACGGATATTCGTACAGAATCGAGAGATATAGAAGGTTCAGAGGGCTCTATCCCAGTTCGGATCTATTCTCCAGCTGAAGGCTCGAATGTCCCGGCGGTAGTCTTCTTCCATGGTGGTGGTTTCCTCGGAGGTACTTTGGATGTAGTGGAGAATCCTTGTAAAGCAATTGCTGAGAAAGCAAATGCAGTTGTTGTTTCGGTGGATTACCGCCTTGCACCTGAGCATCCGTTCCCTGCAGGATTAAACGATTGCTTCGATGCTGTTCGCTGGGTATATGAGCATGCAGCAGAACTGAATGTAAATCTGAATCAAATCGCAGTATGTGGCGATAGCGCAGGTGGGAACCTATCAACGGTATGCGCGATGAAGGATAGAGATCTAGGAACAGGTATGATTAAATTCCAAGCTTTGCTTTATCCGACGGTGAACATGGCTGGGGCAGCAACGGATAATTTCGAATGGAATATCGAAGAGTACACGATTAACAATCATCACGAGCTGATCAAGGGACTATTACTAGGTATGGGTGATATGACGGCTATGCTTGACAATATTTATTTACAAGGTAAGGTTCCTGTAACAAGCGCTTATACTTCTCCCTTATTAGTAGAAGATTTAAGCGGTATGCCTGACACATTAATTATTACCGCACAGTATGATTATTTGACACTTGAGTGCGAAGCCTACGCTAGAAAACTACAACGTGCAGGCGTTAATACACAGTATATCCGTTATAATGGAATGGACCACGCGTTCATGGATAAAATCGGCATTTACCCACAAGCGGAGGATTGCATGAACGAAATAGCTAGAGGAATTAAGCGCGTTTTCGGATAATAACGTGAATGGTAATATAAAAGATCGCCCTCCTTATCTTGTCTAATCAGCAAGATGAAAGAGGGCGATTTTTATTTAAATCTTACCACAAAATAAGAACGCCTAGCTTGAGCTGGCTTCTGGTCTGCGATANNGATACACAATTGAACACTTCCAAGTGCACGGATTTTGTGGGAATTCTACATTTTTACTGATAAATTTGAATGTTCAGCAAGCCCTAAGTAGAAGGTTTTTTTCGTGAAGAAAGTAAGATTCCAGACACATCTCAAGAGATGTGTCTTTTCGCCGCACTTATGTAAACACACCATACCAAAATCTCATTCCTCAGACGGAGAAAGTATCCATCTGGAGCCAGTTATCTAAATTGAGATACTAAAATAAAATAAATTTAACAATGGAATCACTCTTTTAAATCGTACGGGAGAGGATGGTTATAAGGTGGAGAAAATTATAGAAGTACGGGGGATTAGCAAGGTCTACGAGAAAAGAAAGACGAAAGAGAAAATACATGCCGTTCGTGATGTTTCTTTTCATGTAAATCGTGGAGAGGTTCTCGGTTTACTAGGCCCCAACGGTGCTGGGAAGACATCAACGATAAAAATGCTCTGTGGTTTGTTAGAATCGGATGGGGGGTTCTATAACCATTAATGGTTTAGATATTTGTAAGAAGAGACTTAAAGCGCTAGAGCATATTAGTGCTGTATTAGAGGGGAACCGGAATTTATATTGGCGTCTTACGGTTCGGGAAAATTTAGAATATTTTGCAGGTAACCGGGGGTACTCTCGGAAGCAAATTGCCGATCAAACAGATAAATTATTAGAGCAATTCAACCTTAAAGAAAAGGAGAATGAGCTGGTTAATGGATTATCTCGGGGGATGCAGCAAAAGCTGGCAATTGCTGTGGCGTTATTAGCTAATACGGACGTCATCTTGCTGGATGAGCCAACGCTCGGTTTGGAGGTTGAGGTTAGTTATGAATTACGAAATATTCTAACAACGATAGTAAGGGAAGAGAAACNNCGTACGATCATTATTAGTTCACATGATATGCCTGTCGTTCAGGAGCTGTGTGACCGTGCCATTATCATTAACAAAGGTGAGGTTGTGATTGACGACAGGGTGGAGAATTTACTTAAGTTATTTGAAACAAGGGCATATTCCATTAAATTAGGTGAGCAATTAAGCCCTGAGCAGGAGAACAAACTGTTGAGTATATTCCCTTTAAGTACTT
>DOJM01000548.1:4898-6738 GCA_003529225.1 Paenibacillus sp. | reverse complement strand
GATTGTGAAGGGAGGGAAGACCCGTGAAATGGCTCCATTTGTTCAATGCTAATTTTCGTAAGGAATATATTGAGATGAAACGTTATCTACCGAACACAATCGCGTTAGTAGTCACTTTCTATATTATATTTCTGGCTGCATTTTTTGGGATTATGTTCATAGGAGATCCAGCTAGTTTTGATACGAATGTCCAATATTCAATTGTAAGTGTGGTCTTTTGGAGCTTAACGATGATGACGATGAACTTTATTGGTTATTCGGTAATCACAGAAGCGACGCGTGGAACGTTAGAGCAGTTATATATGTCTCCCATGGGTGTGTGGAAAATTATGCTCACGCGGATCGTCAGTCAATTGGGTTTACAGTCCGTTATTATGATCCTGTTGCTGTTTGGTGCGATGCTAACCTCCGGACAGTGGTTGAGTCTTAACCCTGTGACAACGATTCCAATCATTATTGTTACTATGATAAGTATGGTAGGCGTTAGTTTTATGATTGCTGGTTTGGCTATTATTGTGAAACAAATTCAAGCATTTCTACAGATTTTTCAATTTGTTTTGATGGGACTTGTATTTGTTCCGATAACTGTAGCTCCGTTTTTAGCTTTTGCCCCATTCGTTAAAGGCGTGAATATGGTAAGAACGGTGATGCTAGAGAATCTAACGTTAACGGATTTACCTTTATCGGATTATGGCGTATTAATATTAAATTCGCTGGTTTATTTGATTCTAGGGCTCGTTGTGTTTGATCGCTGCGAGAAAATAGCCATGAAGAAAGGGCTTCTGGGGCAATACTAGCGTATACAATCGTTTATCCGTCGGGTTGTATATAAGTGTAAATGACTAATTATTAGGGCACCCAATTAGGTGTCCTTTAGTTTCGCCCTCATATATGATACGGGGAACCATATCATAAATAGGGCGAAATTTTTTGATGGGATCAAGCTATTTTCTTGTTGTGGGGGATGGTTTGTGAAGCAAACTTGATCAATTCTGAGCAGGCTTAGTTTGTATATGCCTGTATGTCATTGATCGTTCTACAAATGCTACCATCATTGTCGAGAAAGCAGATGCTGTATACCTCATCCATTTCAGAATTGGACATCATGATCAACCACATCTCGTTCTCCGTAAAGCGCTATATATCCATCAAATAGCATTTTGAAGGCCTCTCCACGCAATAGTTTGTCTGTTCTCGGAAGGAACTGCCTCATCTATTATAATAACTGCTGCGGCTGCAATTAGAACGACGTTATTGTCAAAGGCATACTCTATAGCTTCTCTGATGTGAATCTCCTTTGTTGTCAATGGCAACATCCGTTTTTTGATTCACCCGCAAAGTATAGTAATCCACGTCTGTATTATTCGAATTGATTGCACCGCTGACTAGAGTGAACATATCTACGGGTGTTGCATATTTGAATGTATCCCCTAATTCACTTTCATGTATTGGGACATAACTAACTCTTGCAGCGGAAGCAACGCTAGGCATGATGGATGTCGCTAACACAGTAGTACTTATCTTAACAGCAAAAATCCTTTTCATCTTTAATCTCCTTTGTTGATGATGAATTCTTTAATGTTAGTTGTTCGACAATGCTAAAAGGTTTTAGTTCAACGGATATTAAGGATAGATAAGAAATATATTTCCAGAAGGAGTGGAATGATCTTGACTCATGATTGAAAGCGCTTTATAATACACGTACGCCACACGTGTGGCATACCGTTGGCGGGCAATATGACAAAGGAGGTCATTGGTGAAGAAGTTACCCAGGAAGATAATGATTTTATACTCACTTGGGCAGTTAGGTTGGTCGATTCTGGCCGGAATCATCGGGACA
>DOJM01000548.1:1308-4862 GCA_003529225.1 Paenibacillus sp. | reverse complement strand
TTTAAGTGATAGAAGCAGGCACCGCCTTGGAAGAAGGACACCGTTTATGAGACGAAGCGCATTCCCTTGCGCACTGTTGCTCGTATGCATATTTATCGTGCCTTTTCAAAACCAAGTCCATACTATTAACTCTTTCTGGCTTCTCCTCATAATACCGATCTACTATGTAGCGTTTACTTGTTATGTGATACCGTATACCGCACTCCTTGGCGAATTGGGCCGTTCTACGGAAGAGCGCATAGATCTGTCGACATATATTTCGGTAACCTGGTTTCTAGGGCTTATACTAGCAACCTTTGCACCAAGTATTTGGGAGACAACTATGGCTGTCTTTGACATTTCAAAGACAGCATCGATTCAGTGGACGTTCGGAGCGCTTGCAATCCTGGCCTTCATCCTCATGCTCATACCTGCATATACGATTGATGAGACGAAATACGGTTCGACTAATGCGACAAGCCTGGACATCAAAACGTCGGTTAAAGCTGTTTTTAAAAATCGGGATTTCCGATATTTCTTAATAAGCGAGCTGGGTTATTGGTTTACGAACGGGTTCTTCTNNTCTACTATATTACGGTACTCGCAAGGGAGAAGGAGAATCATGTCGGATTAATTGTAACTGCGGTCGGCGTACTTTCTTTTATGTTCTATCCACTAGTCAACAGACTTAGTAAAAAGTACGGCAAGAAGAAATTGATGATTGTTTCGTTTCTGTTTCTTATTATTTCTTTCATCTATATATCGTTTATGGGGAAACTTCCATTTAGCGGTTTTCTGCAGCTTATTCCCATTATTGTTCTATCTGCGATTCCTGCGGCGATATCAGGTATATTACCGAATGCTATCATTGCGGATTGTGCTGTATATGACGCTAGTCAAAGTGGGGAAAACAAGGAAGCGCTGTACTTTGGCGTACGCTCATTTCTTACGAAATTTGGCACTGCATTATCTGTCATTCTACTACCCACCATATTGGCGATCGGGAAATCGATTGAGAATGATTCCGGGATCAGAATATCTGTTATTATTGCAGCCGTAGTTGCTCTTTTTTCCTTATTTGCACTTCTTAAATACAACGAAAAGAAAATTACATCTAAGGTTAATGCTACAAGTGATTTGTAAGCTCAAGATGATATCGACATAAGTTTAATTCGGAATTACTCCAATTTATATAGAAGAATAGGAGATGTTGATATGTTTAAAGTAAAGGGAAAACCATTTATGCCAATGGGAGGTCAGTCGAAAAACTCCAGCGCGTATAATGCGGAAGAATTGGCATCTGCTATTGCGGGTATCAAGACATTAGAAGGCAATACGCTGGAAGCTCCGGTTTATTGGGANNCTGGAAGAGTGCCGAAAGCATGATTTACACCTTATCGTGTTGTGGTTTGCAACTTGGAAAAATGGCGAGATGCGTTATTGCCCGGGCTGGGTAAAGACAGACAAGAAGCGATTTTCTAGAGTGCTTCGCAGTGATGGCGCCCCTATGAATATCCTGTCAGCCTTTAGTGAGGAAGCGCTGCAGGCGGATACGAGAGCGTTCTGCGCATTGATGAAGCATCTAAAAGAAGTAGATGGTGACACACAGACGATTATTGCGGTGCAAGTGGAGAATGAACCGGGTATTCTTGGCTGCGATAGAGATTATGGACCTGAGGCGGAAGCCGCATATATTGGGCCTGTCGCTCCTCAGCTCCTCGAACATGTGAAGGGGCTAGGGAAGGGCCATACCTGGGACGCTTGGAAGAAGAACGGTTTCAAAGAACAAGGGAGCTGGAAGGACATCTTTGGCGCCTCGGGTGGCGAGTTCTGCACAGCTTGCNNAAATATATTGATCATATCGCTGCAGCAGGTCGTGCAGTATATAATATCCCATTGTATACTAATGCATGGATCTCGTTTCCAGGTTGGCCGATTCCGGGCTTCTATCCCGCTGGCGGGCCTACTAGAAACACGTTAGACGTTTGGAAATTTACAGCGCCTAATCTGGATCTGATCGCACCGGATATTTACAATGTTAATTATAGTGACTACAGAGTTGTATGCGAAGACTATCGTCGGTTTGACAATCCTTTATTTGTTCCGGAATCCGGCACAGACGGGCTTAATGCGCGAAATATGCTTCGAGCGTTGGCTGATTACGATGCGATCGGTTATTTCTGTTTTGGCGTAGACAACGTACTAGATGGGGAAGGCAATCTGATGGAAGATGCCGTATTATTCGTCGAAAGCTTCCGTAGTGTAATGAGTTTATTGCCGTTGATTCAGAAGTATCAAGGTACAGGCAAAATTCATGCTGTCGTAGAAGAGGATTATCAAATGAATCAGAGTTTTGAATTCGAAGACTACATCGGAGCAGTACCTTTTATCGATATGGGCCCATTGAGCGATCACAANNGTTGACTGCAGGACGACCTAGACACGGGCTTATTATTGAAGCCGGACCACAAGAATTTTACTTAGCAGGCAACTTTCATCTCTTTATGGTTCCTGGGTCAGGGCCTGGATGGTTGGATGCTATGAAAATGTCGCTAGTATCAACCCCTGTGGACTATCTTACTATAGAGGAAGGATATTTAACCGAATCAGGTGAATTTGTACCGACGCGAACTCGAAATGGAGATGAAGCCGTGTTCGGAAGTTTCTGGGCCACACCGTATTGCGGAGTTGTAAGAGTCATTCTAACTCCATAGCTATTGAATAACAGCTATGTCAGCGCACATGAAATCGAAGTTGATAAACTCCAATTTTTATGTGCGCTGTATTCCGGTTAGTATAATCTTCCGAAATAATTTGTGAAAATCAATATTATCGCAATATTCATACTTCAAGTGGTTCTCTCTCAGAATTAGCCGTTGGAAGAGGGAGATAAAACTGTGGCTAATAAAGTGATACAACTCTTCGGCTGTCATATCATTACGAATGGAGCCATCTGTCACGCCATCGCGAATATAAAGAAATAGCTGGTCCTGATTTGGATTTAAAGCTTCTATAAACGATTGCTCCAACTCTGGATTAGGATAATTCCCCTGGAAATATCGGTCGAACTCGGCAGTGAACTTGATCTGTTCTTTGACGTTTTCAAGATCAACCCGAAAAAAATACGCTGTTACTTTTTCGAAACCGGTTTTGCCGTTCATGTCTCCTAAATCCAATGTGAGATATTCCTGAAGTTGCTTCATCACCATGACCTCAATTTCAAAGGCTAATTCATCCTTCGTGGGGAAATAACGATACAGAGTTCTTCTATTGATATTAATAGCTGCTGCAATATCTGTCATTTGTACATTTGCAATCCCGAGCGTAATAAATTGTTTTTCCGCTTCTATTAGTATGCGTTGTCTTGTTGTTGGTTTGTCCACTCCATTACCCCCGCTTATTCATAGTGTTATCTATCTGTGCTTGCCTATCAACCAGATGGCACGCGATAAATGGAGTATACCTTTATTATTCAAAGCATTGCAAGCACTAGACTTATTCGACGATGCAGCGTACTGTTGGTGCTTCTGCCACTTCGCCGATCCGACTTATCGGAGAGCAAAAATTCACCTATT
>DOJM01000548.1:773-1242 GCA_003529225.1 Paenibacillus sp. | reverse complement strand
GACTTATGCACGGACCCGGAGGCGGAAGCTATTATGCGGCTTTATAGACGAACGATCAATTCGAATACATGAATCCGTTCTTCCCCTTTCTGGGCTATGACGCGGGCATTGAGCGGAGTATCAATTGCTATTCGCTCTATATGGACCTTATGGACCCCGAGTATAAGAGCCGCTTGTGTCGAGCATTATCGCGGAAGGGGAAGATTACTGGAAAGGAGCGGGCGATCGTGGAGACGCCGCGATGTCGCATACGGTGCCGCCAGGTTCTGCTTCGCATACGGAGGCCGGACGGTGGCGAGAAAGCTGTGGCCGGGAATAGCGTGGGCGATCGAGTTCTCCCTGCGGCAGAAGACCACGGAAGGCGTCATCCGCAGCGATTCGGATGAGCTCGAGAACCGGTTTGAATCGGGAGAGGTCAACTTGTTCACTTCCTGCTTGCTCTATGACACACTCCACAACGCTTCCCTGC
>DOJM01000548.1:0-718 GCA_003529225.1 Paenibacillus sp. | reverse complement strand
CGGCGAGCGCGTGGAAGGTTATGAAACCTATCGCTACTATAAAGGCAACGAGGTACTAAGAGCTTGGATTTGCGTACCGCTTACGATGGTGATTTACGAGCGTAAAGCTGGCACGCTGCAGGCGTTGTTCTCTCCTAGACTATTGGGAAGCAATGGCCTCAGCTCGCAAGCGGGCAAGGAGACGTTCTGGGACCGTTCGACGCTGTATGCGCTCCGAGGGGTGTTTACCGCGGGCGAGCCGGATCTCGCATTGTAGCATCTTACGCATATGACGAAGCAGCGGTTGCTGGGTGAGCACGTACCTTAATCGGTCGAAGCCTATCCGGAAGGCAATCAGCGCCATCTGTCAGCAGAGAGCGGCCTCTATGCCCGTATTTTCACCGAAGGTTTGTTTGAAATTAGGCCGACCGGGTTTAAGACGATGACTTGCAATCCGCATCTTCCCAGCACATGGAATGAGGCTGCTTTGCGGAATGTGAAGGCATTCCAAACGACATTCGACTTGGAAGTCAACAGAAGCGAGTACGGCAGAAGACTCAAGGTTTACGAGAAGGGCCAGTTAATCTTTGATCGTATAGCGGATGAGGGCGAATCATTCAACGTCGTATTTACCGAACTTAAGGAAACGGAGTGAGGTACAGTATGGAGGAAAAGACAAGTTTAGGCTTCAAGTGGTTGTACGGGGTGAATGCTTTCGGCAACGGGCTGCTCGGCGGGT
>DOJM01000549.1:9466-9716 GCA_003529225.1 Paenibacillus sp. | reverse complement strand
CATTCAGGCAAGTAGAGGAAGGTACTGACATTATGGTCATTTGTATGTCCTCTAATATTAGTAGCACCTATCAGACGGCTATGATCGCTATGGAAATGTACCAAGAAGAAGGACACACCAATGCGATAGAGGTTATAGATTCCAAGACCTTTTCTGGCGGGTTGTCGCTGATTGTGGGCCTTGCGGCGAAGTGGTCACAGACTTGTTCAAGTCTGCAAGAACTGAAGGACAAGGTGCTTCAGCAAATGGA
>DOJM01000549.1:8729-9392 GCA_003529225.1 Paenibacillus sp. | reverse complement strand
AGTGGAGAAGACCCGGGGTCTTCCAAAGGCATTAAATCGACTGCTTGCGCATTTGGATGAGAAGCAGCATGACTACGAGAAGGCTGTTATCGCTATAGTACACAGTAATTGTGAGAAGCTTGCACTTGAGATTAAAGAACGCATCTTACAAAAGCACCCGTTCAAAGAAGTTTTACTCTCAAGTATGGGACCTGTAATGGGAACCTATGCGGGTGAAGGTGGAATTGGTGTTGCTTTTTAATAGGACTCTGAGGGCGTTTATATTTGCCAGCAGGTGTTCGGATTTCTGGAATTATACGATCGTACATGGGACGAGTTCCTGTTTGCGATTTTTATTTAAATATAAGAATTTGATGGATGTAATAATTTAGCTATTCTTTAGATTGCGTTTAGGTGAGTTTAATAATCGAAGATTATAGTTAGATGGGGTGATTACTGTGTATACAATTCTAATCGCAGATGATGAAGCAGAAATTGTGGAATTATTGAGATTATATTTAGAGAAAGAGTACAACATTGTGGAGGCGAACAGTGGGACTGAAGCGTTATTGCAAGTGCAGAACCAAAAAATTGATTTAGCGATTCTTGATATTATGATGCCTGGTCTAGATGGACTGCAATTATTGAAGAAGATTCGTGAGTCTCATCATTTTCCGGTGTTGT
>DOJM01000549.1:2758-8651 GCA_003529225.1 Paenibacillus sp. | reverse complement strand
CCAAACCGTTTAATCCATTAGAAATTGTAGCGCGTGCGGGAGCTTTGCTGCGGCGGGTACATCATTTTGACGCACAGATAATTGAAGAAAAAGCAGATGAACAGATTGTGTTGGGAGAATTGAGGCTGGATCAAAGCCAGTGTCTGCTCTATCGTTCAGGTGAAGCCGTCATCCTTACCTCTACTGAGTACAAAATTCTGGAATTAATGATGAAACAACCGGGTCGGGTCTTTACACGAAAAAAAATATATGAGGCGGTATGGGAAGATTTCTATGTGTACGAAGATAATAGTATCATGGTACATATCAGTAATATCCGGGAAAAGATCGAGGAAGATTCCAAAAAGCCGGTTTATTTAAAGACTATTAGAGGGCTGGGATACAAAATTGAAGCGCCTATGGAGCAATAGAGATCAACGACCTTTACAATCATCGCTGACGCTGGATTTTTTGTTATTCATCTGCATTTTGTTTTTTCTTGTGATTGTTTATTATTTGTTTATTAATCTTGATGTGACCCATATGTTCGAAAAAAATAAAATCGCTGATCCTGATTTGAAGGTTGAAGCGAGTGCCTATCGAGATAATCCGGAGCATGGGATAGAAACCAAACGGCTTCTGCGTAGCGGTGGGTGGATTGAGATCTTGGGTCAAGACAAGAAGGTCATCGAGGTTGTTGGAGAGAAAAAAGACGATGCAACACAATATACCGACAACCAGCTCTTAAGTAATCTGGAAAACGGAGAAGATCAGGCGTACTTCTACTCGTTGGCTACACGCAATAATGAGAATGAATCAGAGTGGCTGCTTTTGAAAATCCCTAGAGAAGTCATCGACATTTCAATTAATAGTGATCCATTAGTTGAATACTTCAACCACTCGCTTTCATACTATGTTTTTTTAGGAGTTGGAATGGTTCTCTTACTTATTATCGTGTACAGCTATTGGGTAGCACGAAGAATCAGGAAGCCGCTGCGTATTATTACGCTTGGTTTGAAGCAGATGATTGAAGGGAATTATGATACTCGTATCTCGCTATATGCAGAGAAAGAATTTTCGCAAATTGGGGAGACTTTTAATTATATGGCGGACGTAATTGAGAAGACAACGAAAGAAAAACGTCAAGCAGAAGAAAGTAAGAAACGCATGATGGTTGATCTTTCTCATGATCTGAAGACACCCATTACGAGTATACAGGGGTTTGCACAGGCGTTGGTTGAAGGTCGTGGTGAGGACGAAGAACGCCAGAAACGGTATTTAACCTATATCTATAATAAATCCTCGCAAGTGACCAAGCTGATTCAAAATATGGTGGAGCTACTTAAAATAGATTCCCCAGATTTTTTACTACGAATGGAGCGTCATGAATTGGGCGAGTTTATTCGTGAAATCGTTGCAGACTCCTATGGTGAGATTGAACAAAAGAACTTCATCCTGCAGTTGAATGTTCCTGAACAGGAAGTGTTCGCAAGCTTCGATGCAGAGCTACTCTCGAGTGTAGTTCATAATTTGATCTCCAATGCTTTGACCTATAATCCGCCAGGCACACATCTACGAGTGGAGGTTATACCCTCGGAGAGCGAGGTTACTATTGAAATTGCAGATACCGGAGTAGGCATTCCTGAAGAGCTTTGGTCAACGCTTTTTGATCCGTTTGTTCGAGGAGATAAAGCGCGATCAACTACAGGTGGAACGGGTCTTGGTTTNNTGCTATGAAAAATACAGAGAAAATGGGTGGCACGCTTCATCTCAGTCGCGGAAAGAAGGAACCAACGGTATTCACCATACGTATTCCCAAATAGCGAGATGAAAGACACCCGAAAATAGAAGATGGGAGAGAATTATGGCTAAACTGAACACATTCATTCGAGTTTGTATAGCGATCCTTTTAGTGTTAGGCATCGTATTTTTAGGCTCACAAGTTAATTTTATTTTCAGTCCAATCTTGTCTTTGTTCAATGTTATTATCGTGCCCTTAATGTTGGCCGGATTTTTCTATTATTTACTCCGACCTCTAATCAATACTTTGGAGAGATATAAACTAAACCGCTCTGTTGCGATCATCATCGTATATGTGGTCATTGCATTGCTCTTGTTTGGTTTTAGTATTGGAGTATGGCCTTCACTTCGAACACAGCTAATTAATTTTGTCGATAATATGCCAAATCTGATCGCAGCCGTGAACCAGCAGCTATTGAGGCTCGAGGACAGTGGATTCCTAGCTTCTATAATCCCTGCAGATATGGACCTTGCTTCCCAATTGACTGAATATTTGAATAAAGGATTTAATCTGATTTCGAATTACGTAACGGGTCTATTCTCCTTTGTTTCAAATTTCGCGATTATTTTATTTACCTTTCCTATTATGTTGTTTTATATGCTTAAAGAAGGCGGAAAATTTGGTCGTAAGATTGTAAGTTTCTTTCCGAAGAAGTATCGTGGAGAAGGGACTACAATGATGAGTGAAATTGACAGTGCGTTAAGTGGATTCATTGTTGGTCGGGTATTAGTCAATCTGGCGCTTGGTGTTCTGATGTATATTGGTTTCCTTATTATTGGGCTACAGTATGCATTGTTGTTGACAGTGATTGCTGTTGTGATGAATTTTGTACCATTCATTGGTGCAATTCTCTCCAGTATCCCAATTTTTATTATCGGATTCATCCAATCGCCGTCCATTGCAGTATGGTCCATCATCATCGTTCTTGTAGCTCAGCAAATTCAGGATAATCTGATCGCTCCCTACATTTTTGGGAAAAAGCTTGATATTCATCCGCTGACAACGATCATCTTAGTGTTGGTCGGTGGAGATATAGGTGGGATTATTGCGATATTGCTCATTATTCCACTGTATATGATTGTGAAAATCCTCCTGACCAAAGTGTTTAATTTGTTTGTTAAGAACCACAGGGTAGAGGTAGAGGAGAGCCTTTAATATCTCTTAAATTATCAAATATGATGGAGGTTGTTTATATGAATGAAGGAACGGAGCAAGGATTAATTCATATCTCAGATGATGTAGTCACATCCATCGTTGGACAGGTGGTTCTGGAAACGCCAGGTATTGCTGGGATGTCAGGAAGTAATATTTCGGACAACTGGGCCAAACGTTTGGGCGGTAAAAATGTGAAAAAAGGATTGTCTGTAGAAGTGAAGGAAGAAGACGTTGCCATAGACCTGCGGGTTATTGTTAATTACGGATGTGTGATTCAAGAGGTCTGTTATATGCTGCAAAAAAATGTACGTAATGCTGTAGAGAATATGATGGGCTTGTCCCTTGTTTCAGTAAATGTGAAAGTTGAGAAGGCAGCTCTTCCAGTATAAGGATATCTCTCAAATAGGCACCGTCTTATAGGCTTCTGCATAGAATGGAGCAAATCCATTTACGGAGGTCAGAGCATCCATGTCGACATATTACACTGGGCAAGAGCAGAATGTGATTTATCAGGCCGATCCTGCGGTGATCCGGCACCTGCACGGTGTCCGTGATTCCTTGCATCAATCTTGCAAACCCTACCTAAACCATAGGGTGAATGTACAGACTTTAGATGGCTTAGTACATGAAGGCACTANNACTATTGCCGGAGTAGATAATAAACATTTGTATTTGAACGTTGCGGTAAATGGGCAAATGTCACGCGGATATTATAATCCATACCAGCCTTATCATCCGCATCCGGGTCCTGGTCCATATCCAGGTCCTTACCCAGGTCCTCCTAATAATAATGTAATCTTGCCGCTTGTGTTGTTCGAGCTACTTGCTATTTCTTTACTCTAACGTGTACATTATATTGAATAAGGACATGTGCTGAATTCGCGATCGTACGTTGACGCGACTAGCCATGTTCTTTTTTTGTGTAATTGATGTGTACTCTTGATATAATTGCTGTAAACTGGGAGGTGTCATATGATTAGATATCCGATTTTGAATAAGAATGCGACAGTAGGGGTAACAGCACCTTCATCTGGAGTAGGCGCTCAAAATGCAGAGTTAATTAAGCTTACTTCAAGCCGTTTGGAGTCTAAAGGATTTAATATGATTTGTGGGGATACGGTATGGACGCAAGAGAAAGCCAAATCCGCACCGGCCAAAGTTCGTGCTCAGGAGTTTAACGAGATGATGGGCAGTGAACATATTGATATCCTTATTCCGCCTTGGGGCGGAGAGTTGTTAATTGAGGTTCTTGAATTTATTGATTTTGATACTATGAAGGACAAGTGGATCTTAGGCTATTCAGATATTAGCGTGCTGTTGCTTGCAGTTACGTTAAGAACGGGGATTGCCACGGCCCACGGGACTAACCTTGTTGATTTAAGAGGAGAGTATTCAGATGATACCACAGCCATGTGGGAAGCGGTTCTAGAGACGAAAGCAGGGGATTCTATCGTCCAACATTCATCACTTAAATATCAGGGGGAATGGCAACATGATGCTCCTACGCCTTATGTATTTCACTTGACAGAAGATACCCGTTGGAAGACAGTTTCCTCTGGTCCTGTAACTATGAAAGGGCGTCTGCTAGGGGGCTGCATAGATGTAATTAGGCATCTGATTGGCACACCATTTGGCAATCTGCGGCATTTCCAAGAACAAATGATTAACAATGAACCGATTCTATGGTATTTGGAAAACTGCGAACTGAATACGGTTGATGTACGTAGGTCATTAGTTCAGATGAAGCTGGCAGGTTGGTTTGAGAATTGTTCTGGCATTATGTTTGGTAGAAGTCCTGCTAATCGACCAGTAGAGAACTACTCGGCCGAAGACATCTACGCAGAGCTTTCTGAAGAACTCCAGGTACCTATTGTGTATGATATCGATTGTGGCCATATTCCACCGCAAATTACGCTGATTAACGGTGCGTACGCTGAAGTTGATGTGACGGACGGAGTAGGAACGGTAAAGCAATTTTTCTATGAATAAATGCATACAGAAAAGGGACAACCATTTGGGTTGTCCCTTTTCTTTAAAATATAAGTTTCACACTATACTTCATGTCTTATGCTTCTTGCTTAAACGCTTAGTTCTGTGTAGTCACAATTGCGGTAATTTCCTCATCCAGGTCTAGCCTTACATCTTCGCGATATGCACGAATGCCATATTCGCTAAGCATGTAACGTAGGATCGCCTCGATCATGTTGGACTCAACTAAATATTGACTACGTCCCTGTACCCAAACCTCAGCAGAGTATCCGGTGTCTTCTTCCCAGCTCAGTTCTACCTGAACATCTTCAGGGCGAACCGCTTTACGTTCAGCCATGTGTAGACATAGGGCATTGATGATCTCATCCATGCTTAGAACCATTGTTGACATTAGTAACGCCCACCTTGATCTTCTAAGCGACGACGTTCTTTTCTGCGACGGAAGAAGGACATCACGAGCATTACGAGCACATAGATAGCAAGCATATTAATGGCGAATCCTAGAATGTTACCGAAGGCACCCATACCGGCGAACATTCCGCCGAACAGCAGCCCGGCCAAACCACCGATCATCATACCTTTCATTAAGCCGCCACCGCTGAAGAATCCTCGTTTCGTATTCGCAGTAGATCCTGCTGTGGAGCTTTTAGTGCTATCGCTTTTCCTAACGTTATCGGTTGTTGATTTTTTTGGAGTTGTTGAGTAACTACGAGTGCCGGATTTAAATCCGCCGCCACCTCGCTTCGCATCCACAAAGTTCGGGGTAGCTACGGCGAAAAATAGAGTGAAGGCCATTACAATCATCATTACGCGTTTCATTGGTTTCATTTAGTACGAAAACCCTCCTGTGAGTATGAATTTGTGTGCATGTTCGTTAATACGCAGCAAGTCCCACTAGGTTTCAATTTTTATTTAAAATATAAGAAAAGTTTGGCTGTATAACTATACTATCCTTATATTTCTCGCTTA
>DOJM01000549.1:1152-2741 GCA_003529225.1 Paenibacillus sp. | reverse complement strand
TAGAAGACAGAAGGTAGTTACTTAAATTATTTATACCCATCAACGACAAGCTCAAGCGCTCCGGTAGCCGGATCGATGATCATGCCATGCACAGGTACATTTGGGGGTAGTAATGGATGCTTATTGATTAGATCCACAGTTTGAGATACCCCTTCTTGGATATTGTCAAACCCGCGTAGCCACTTGGTAAGCTTGATACCGGAATTCTCCAGCGTGCTNNACCTCTTCGGATACTCCGCGTTCTTTTATGGAATTGATCATATGTTCTGCGTTGAGGGAAGCCATACCGCATTCATAGTGCCCAACAACGATAACTTCCTCCGCGTCAAGTTCATATAACGCAACCATGACACTACGCATCACACTACCAAAAGGCTGAGAAATAACCGCTCCGGCATTTTTGATGATTTTAACATCACCGTTCTTAAAGTTCATAGCTTTTGGTAATAGTTCAACCAGACGGGTATCCATACAGGTGATAATCAACATTTTCTTATCTGGATAGCGGCTTGTTAAATACGTTTCATACTCTTTATTCTCTACAAAACTCTTATTGAAGTTAATAATATCGGATACATGGCTCATGGCTGTTCTTCCTCCCTAAAATCACTAAAATGTACTTACATTACGCATATCTCTTACCAGGATATTTTTTCCATAAATCTGTGAATCACTGTCTAGCTTAAAGGAAGAGAACCTTTCCTCGGCATCCAGACGTATCTTGTCCTCATAAAAGATTTCCTGCTGGTGGCTTACGATAAAGGGACGGGAATCACTTTCAATCCTGGAATCGCCGTCCTCCACTTCTGAAACAATCAGTAATACATTAATTCCGTCACACCCGCAGCCTTCCGTATCATAAAAGAGCTTGAAAAATCCTGGCCGATCTTCAAGCCTTTCCTTCAACTTCCTTTCTGCGAGAGGTGTAACTTGAATCATCATAGACTGTTCACGCTCCTTTGAATTTTGTGCGAAGCAAGGTCTGCTTCTTATGTAACCCATTGAATATTTTAAATTAGAGATGTAATCTCTGAAGTTGATTATACTCATTCAAAAAAGTATCATCAAGAGGAGTCGGGAAAACAGAGAAAGCAGGTGTAATAGAATGGAACAGCAAGTGAAGGAACAGTGGGAGAAGTTTAGCGAGTTATTATCAAAAATAAGTGGATATTCAGAGGCCATAGAATTACTTCACTGGGATTTACGCACCGGTGCGCCGCGTAAGGGAGTAGAGGTTCGTTCGGGTACGATAGGGATGCTGAGTGGAGAACTGTTTAGACTCGGGATTTCGGAGGAGATGGGAGATTTTACAGAATTTTTTACCCGTCCTGAAGTGATTACCCAGCTATCACATGATCAGAAGAAGATTGTTACCGATTGCCGTAAAGAATATGAGCGCAGCAAGAGCATCCCTTCCAAAAGATTTGAGGAGTACGCTGTCCTGTCCGCACATTCCCAAACCATTTGGGAAGAAGCCAAGGAGAACAATGATTTTGCCACTTTTGAGCCTTACTTAAGCAAGATAGTTGCTCTAAAGCAAGAATTTATCGATTATTGGGGTGTAAAAGGAACGCGTTACGATACGCTTC
>DOJM01000549.1:870-1076 GCA_003529225.1 Paenibacillus sp. | reverse complement strand
AAAAGTTCGGCAACTTTATTTTAGAGCAAATGGGCTACGATTTTGACGCAGGTCGTTTAGATGAGAGTGTGCATCCTTTTGCTACAGGATTAAATCCAGGCGACGTTCGTATTACGACCGCTTACCTGCTTGATAATGTGACTAGTGCCATATTCAGCTCACTACATGAAGGTGGACATGCGCTTTATGAGCAAAATATCAGCAAG
>DOJM01000549.1:250-767 GCA_003529225.1 Paenibacillus sp. | reverse complement strand
CAAATGTGGAGTTGGAAGATTTCTACCGGGCGATCAACAGCGTGGAGAACTCATTTATCCGGATCGAAGCAGATGAGCTTACATACAATCTGCACATTATTGTGCGTTATGAGATCGAAAAGCTTATTTTTAATGAAGGACTTTCTGTAAAAGACTTGCCTCAAGTATGGAATACTAAGTATCAAGAGTATCTGGGTATTTCTCCGCCTTCTAACGCACTTGGTGTGCTGCAAGATGTCCATTGGTCTGGCGGGGATTTCGGATATTTTGCTTCCTACTCCTTAGGCAATATGTACGCTGCACAAATTTTGAATACACTTCGTAAAGAGTTACCGGAGTTTGATGAGTTAATTGCTGCAGGGAACCTGCTACCTATTAAAGAGTGGCTTACCGATAAGATCTATCGTTTCGGCAATAGCTTAACGCCTTCACAAATTATTGAACAAGTAACGGGGGAACCACTGAGTCCAGATTATTTAGCTGATTATTTAGAAGCGAAGTATACGGAGATCTACAA
>DOJM01000549.1:0-208 GCA_003529225.1 Paenibacillus sp. | reverse complement strand
ATAGAAAGAAAGTTTAGACGGAAGGATATGGATATGGCAAATACTCACACCTACAGCCGGAGAGAAGAAGTCGCGAATGCGATTACGCACGGGATTGGAACGGTATTAAGCGTGGCTGCACTTGTTCTGCTTGTTGTTTTTGCAAGTCTGAAAGGAACGACATGGCATGTGGTCAGCTTCTCCATCTATGGAACGACAATGCTGCTTC
>DOJM01000365.1:3959-5692 GCA_003529225.1 Paenibacillus sp. | reverse complement strand
GATGTAGGGAAGGAAGTAAATCACTTTAAATAAATCCTTCAGGAACACCTGTTTATCAATCAAGATCGCTAACAGCAAAGCAACGATGATCGTAACCGGCACCGTGATAATAAAGAGCAGATTGTTCAGCAAGCTTTTCATAAAAGCATCATCATGAAACAGCCTTATGAAATTATCCATGCCCGCGAACTTAATCCCCCCTAACCCAGCCACAAAGTTCCAGTCCGTGAAGCTTAACAGCAGCGAACCCAGAACCGGGATCAAGGTCAAGATGATCAGCCCCAACATCAGTGGAGCGACGAATAAATACCCGGCGATTGCTTCGCGCGTATCCATTTTAAGATGAAATTTTCGTATCATAGTTCTCCTCCTTTACTTATCCATAATTGTAGAAAAAGTAAGCATTGATCATAAGAACTATAATTGTTCATTTTGGAACTAATTTTACCGATCCTTTAATTATGAATTCTTTGGGATAACGCAAAAAAGCGCGAGCCATGCTCCCGCCATCTACTACATTTCTATTTTTCCACGTAAAGTAGAGATCGTTTTACACGGATGTAACCTCTACAACACCTTTTCCATCCCCACCAGTGCTTTTCAGCTTTTTACTAAAAATCATAAATAAGATGACGCCCATTAAGCTCGTTATAACTTCTGTTATGGTCATTGACCAGATCACGCCATGAAGTCCAAAGACAGAATGTAACACGATAATCATAGGGATAAACAATACGCCTTGTGTGATGGCCATAATGTTAGTTGGTACTCCCTGTCCGGTCGCTTGAAAAATACTCATAAACAAACCTGTAAATCCATTAAATAAAGCAGAANNAGAAATCAGCATGGCTACCAAAATATAAGTTCCCATACTTAACACTGAAGGGTCATTAGAGAAGAAATGCAGGATCGTTCCTCTAAACAGAAACACTAGACCTACAAAGACAAAAGCAATACCTCCGATATAGGCAAAAGCATGTTTAATCGTTGATTTAAGTCTCACCATATTTTGACTAGCAAAGTTAAACGCAAATAGGGGAATCAAACCTAAGAATAAGCCCATTGATAAAAATTCCGGAACTTGCACAACTCTTAGCGCTACACCAAATCCAGCAACCACATTTTCTCCATAATGAATCGCGAAGTTATTTAACAAAAGCGTGCTCACAATCACAAAACTAAATTGCAATAACTCCGATACACCTATTTTGTATATTTCTAATTGATCTCGAACAGATATCTTGAAATGCTTCAAAAATCCCCTTAAATGCTCACTTTTCGTTTCTAAAAAATAGACATAATAAATCGCGGAACCCAAATTCGCTAAAACCATCGCCAACGCANNAATAAAGAGTGGATCAAAAATTAAACTTAAAGCCGTACTAATAAAGATACCGTACATCGATTCTTTGGAGGCACCTTCGGAACGGACTAGCTGTTCCAAGGCAAAATTAAGCACAATGGCAAATCCACCGGCAAAAAGAGTCAAAGCATAAGCCTTAGTAAAGTCTAGAGTAGCAGCATCTGCGCCTAGTAATCGCGTAATTGGATCCATCGCTAACATCGCTATTAGAGCAATAAGAATACCAACTATAATGCTTCCATAAAAAGTGTATCCGGCAACCTTCTTTCCCTTCTCCGTATCCTTTTGCCCCGCTAGCCTTGTAATAAATGTTCCTCCACCTACGCCAAGCATATTCCCAAAGGCCATTAAGACTGTGAAAATGGGTAGA
>DOJM01000365.1:0-3941 GCA_003529225.1 Paenibacillus sp. | reverse complement strand
GGCGCCGATTCTAAATAATATTGATTGGAGACTTCTGTTTCCATGATTAACCCTCCGAACGTTTATACACTTGAATTAACTTTTTGTAGTAAAGACTTTAAGTTTGCTGTTTCTTCCGGACTGAGTGCTTTTGCAATGCTTGCTTCTACCTCAGAGAAAATCTCATTGAACTCCTCGACCAAAAGAGCGCCCTTTTCCAAAACAAAAATGCTCTTCTGCCGTTCATCATTCTCAGGTGTGACACGCTTGATATAGCCTTTCTTTTCTAACCCTTGAAGCATGCTGGTGATACTCGCCCCTTTTCTATTAAAGACTTCCGCCAAATCCTTTTGAATCACACCTTTTTCTTGATGCTCAAAAATATAGCCGATCATGCGTCCTTGCTGAGAATTCAGCCCTAGCTCATTCAGCCTGGCATCAGCTGTACTTTTTAGTTTCATCCCGATCTCTCGAATCAAATTAGAAAATGGTGTGTTTTCAACGGGTTTTCTCATTGTTATTTCCTCCGCATTCGTATTAGTTAGAACTCTAAGTAACATCATTATCATAATAGTTAGAACTCTAACTGTCAATGTTCTAACTAAATAAAAAAACCTCTCCAGCACATGCCCGTAGACATGTACTGAAAAGGAGCGATTAGAGAGTGTTACTTCACAAGTTCCTCTAAGCTTCTGAATAATGTTTTTGTCGATTTCACCTTGGATGCATTGCCGACCACCGTGAAATAATTTTGTTCCGTCACAGCCCGAAGTAAATCGGTGTACTGTCTGATATCTTCCGGTGTTGTCGACAAGATTTCATCCCGTTCTTGCTGCAGCTCAGCCTCCGTCACCTGTTCAAAATAATGCCGGTCCGCCCGCCGTCCCTGTGCGCTGGGACTAAGAGGCTGATCCAGCATAGATAAGGTGCCGATGACCGCTTTGGTCATCTCGTCGGGATCTGCTTCATACCCCTCAACAAATCGATAAGCCTGATCATAAACCTCCAGCGTCTCCTGCAAATTCGGATCACGGTAGGAAGTGAACAGTATCATCCCGTCTCTGCGCAGAACCAGGTTCCCGCCATACGCACCGCCCTTCACACGTACGGCATTCCACAGATAGGTAAGGCTCATGATTTTCTTGAGTACCTGCATTTTTCCTGAATATGTGAATCCTAGCTTAGTGAAGTCGTATCCCTTGACCACATATTGCACCTGGCTGGAAGACATGAATCCTTCATTGTCCGCATGTCCCTGTGCCGTAATCTTAGGCCTATTTACCACTGGCCGATCCTGGATGTCCAGCTTCGCTGCATTAGCTATGAATTCTTCATACAAATCAGGCGTACCCGTCACGCTGATGATCAAATTGTTTTTATTGAACAAATCCCCACAGATGTCCTTCAGTGTGTCTGCCACCTGAGCTCCCTGCTGATCGAACGTCTCGGCAAGCTCGCGGATAAAGCGATAATAAGTAACGCCGCCTTGTTGTTCCTGATACGCTCCCATATCCGAGAAATAGGACATCAGGCGGCTGGCCGCAATCTCATTCCCTCTTTGATTCAGAATTGATTCCATCTGCGAGGCTTCCCGGCGGACGATTTCCTGCAGCTTGGTCAGATTGTCGAGCGCACTTGTATAGAGTATCTCTCGCAGCAGGTCCAGTGATTCACCAATATGCCCCGCCATCACCTTCACCAGCGCAGAGAATTTAGGCTGATAACTCGCCCCCGTAGATTTTACAGCGCCAAAGAGCTCGTTTCTGAAATATACGCCTCCGGTTTTGATCCCGATTTCACTGGTGAGCTGTTCAATGCTGTAAGAGGCAGTCTCCATTTGGCCCAATACCTCTGCCAATAGCACCAAATAAGGAATTCGTTCAGGAGCTACAACATCCGTATCCCAATAAAGCTTGCAGTAAGCAATCTTATGGGTAGCTACCTCATGGTGGATCACCTTTATGCCTTTATGGATTTGTTCATGGGTCGGCACCTGAGGTTCTACGCTGCGGTTAATATCCTGTAAAGACAAGCTCGGTAGCTTCTGTAAATCTTCGGCTGTATCCGCACGACTCTGCCGCGCCAGAAGATGCTGAGTACTCTGAACAAGCTGCTCCAGCTGATCTGGTTGCAGTGACGCTTTGTATTCACTCAATTGATGCTGAGTGGATGCTTCCTTTTCCGCTGCGATCGTCTTGGACGGGTTCAGTACCACCACACTGCAATGATCACTGTTCAGCAAATAGTCCTCAATCAGCTTCTCAAAATAACGGTCCGCAAGCTTTTCCCGAATGGCCTTGAGCACCTCTTCATAGCGCATGTGAGTAGTCGGCTGACCGTCATAGAGCCAGGACTTCATCACTTCGATATTGTAAGTAAGACCCTTCGGATACTGGTTAAAGTCCGCTTCCCGCAGTTCAAATTCCTTACTGTTGACCGCTGCCAGCACTAGCTTCTCATCTAGTCCGTCCTCTACCAAACGCTTTAATGTAGTCTTCACCAGCTCCACGAAGGCATCTTTGGAGGAGGCATTGGAATGCGTCAGCGTAATACCAAGCAGCGGTTGAACCATACTGTCGGAATAAAAAGCAAACGCGTCTTTGCCCAGTCCGCTTTCGAGCAAGACTTGCTTGAGCGGAGCTGCGTTGCTGTCCATCAGCATGCTTTTTAGAATATCAAAAGCGAGGTTCAGTTCCCGATCTGTAGAAGTTCCAATCACATAATTTAGACTCAAATAAGTCTTATCAGTGGCTGCTTCTGCTTCCAGAATTGGATAATCCGCTTCCAGCTCCGTCATTCCAACGGGCTGTTGTAAGGCAATGGAAGTATCGAAGCTGTTTCGTTCATAAGACCCAAGATATTCCTTGTCTATAAATTGCAGCTTTTCTTCAATATTAACGTCTCCGTAGAAATAAAAATAACTGTTGGACGGATGATAATAATTGCTGTGCGCTTTAAGAAACTGCTCATACGTTAGCGCAGGAATCTCCTGTGGATCTCCACCTGAGGAATGACGGTAAATCGTGTCCGGATATAATGACTTTTTGCTTCGGTCCATCAATACCGTAGTCGGCGAGGAATATGAACCCTTCATCTCGTTGTAAACCACGCCTTTATAGATTAACTCGTCTTCGGGATGCTGAAGCTCATAATGCCAGCCCTCTTGCTCAAAAATTTCTTGTTGCTTATAAATATTCGGTTGAAAAACACTATCCAGATAAACCTCCACCAAATTGGAGAAGTCCTGATCGTTCCGGCTCGCTACTGGATACATGGTCTTATCCCCAAACGTAAATGCGTTCAGGAACGTCTGCATCGAGCCTTTCAGTAGTTCTACAAAAGGTTCCTTGACCGGATATTTCTCTGAACCACATAATACGGAATGCTCCAAAATATGAAAGACCCCCGTACTATCTTCAGGTGGGGTTCTGAAGCTTACGCTAAATACCTTGTTGTCATCCTGATTCTGCACGAACAGCAGCCTGGCGCCGCTCTTCAGATGTTCCAGTGTGAATACGTTGGATTCGTTCTCCCGGATAAATTCCTCATTAACGACCTGAAATCCATAATAAGTGTTCCCTGTGATCAAACGGCTCATAGATTTCCCTCCTCTGTTTAGGGATATGATAACTCTACATGAGCTTATCATATCCCTGGGCGGTTATTCCATCAGTAGAAGGTCTCCGGGATTAATTTCTGGTTCACATAAAACAAGACCACACCAGTATAATCACTGACAAAGCCCAGTTTTATTTCAAGTGATCTTTTAATATTGCTCCGAGTTCAGCTGTGTACTTAGTCAGCCTTAAGCTTATCTCTGTACGCATAACATCTCGAGTTAATCCAAAGCGTTCCTGATATCCTCGGCAAAAGATTTTGTAATATGTGATAAAATCATCTTGCTCATCCGCCAGCATTTTGATATTCCGCTGCTTCAGCTCTTTCTGCAGTCGATAGGTATC